>JAYUPS010000258.1:0-2942 GCA_043759945.1 Bdellovibrio sp. | reverse complement strand
CCGGATTTTTTTAATGGGCTTCGCCTGGCGGCCGGATTGGCCGTTATCGGGGCCATCGTGGGAGAGTTTATTGCGGGCAATGGTTTGGGAAGTCTGATCGATTCGGCAAGAACTCAGCAGCGAATTGATCAGGTTTTTGCCGCGATTTTCTGCTCCGCGGTTTTGGGTCTTTTGATGGTGACACTGGTCGATGGAACTCGCATCTTGGTAAATAAACGAAGACCTTTTGAGAATTCAAGAACCCAAAGTTAGGTCTTCGGGAAAGTTCAACGTGCTCGTTCATTTGATTGGTTTATTTTGTTTAAATCTAACGCTGGCTGAACCCTTGCCTCGATTGGCTTTAAACTGGAAACCCGAGGCTCAATTCGGTGGATTCTACGCGGCTCCAAAAAACTTTGAAATTATCCCCGGTGGGAGCGGCTCCCCGACCATTCAGATGCTCGCGGCAGGCCGTGTCGAGTACGCCGTCGTCAGCGCCGATGAAGTCATTCTGGCTCAAGCGCGCGGAGCCAAAGATGTGGTCGCTCTTTTTGCCGTCTACCAGACCAATCCGCAGATGTTGATGAGTCAGGCCTCGAACAAATATGAAACCATTGAAGATCTTTTCGCCGACGCCAGCGGCACGCTGCTCTGGCAAGCCGGACTTCCCTACGCCCAATTTTTAATACAGAAGCGGGGCCCATTGAAAATAAAAACGGCGCCCTACACCGGAGGTTTGGGCAATTTCAAAGCGGACCCCAAGTTATCACAACAGGGCTTCATAACCTCGGAACCCGTGCTCGCAAAAAAAATGAATATTTCAGTAAAAACTTTTCTGGTCGCAGATCAGGGTTACAATCCTTACACGACGGTGCTGGTGACTCAAAAATCGCGCCTTTTGGCAAAACCGGCCGAGGTCAAAAAAGTCGTCGAGAGCGTCCGTCAGGGTTGGAATGAGTATTTGAAAAACCCCCGCCCGATCAACCAATTGCTAGAAAAGCTCAATCCTGCAAATAGCTTGGAGGATTTAAATGATTCCGCTCAGGCCCAAAAACCCTTGATCGAAACGGATTTTACCCAGAAATCAGGTCTAGGAAGGATGAGCTCTGAGCGCTGGCAAACTTTGGTGGATCAGTTGTTTGATTTGAAAATTATAAAAGCCAAACCTCCCGTTTCAGAGCTTTTCACCGAACTTTAGGGACTTTTGACGAAAGGCGTTGAAATTGGAGCAGGGATCCTCTAGAAGCCGTGTTCACTTATGCGCATAAATCTTAATGAAATTCCAGATGATGGTCGCGAATGGATCCTGAATCGGCGAACGGCCGAGCTCAATGAAACACTCAAAGACCTGATCGCAAGTGAGCCCTACGAAGCCGAATTTTCAATTCGTCCCCTGCCCTCGAACACCTATGAACTTCAGGGAACAATCCGCACTAAGATGCCCGAGGACTGCTCTCGCTGTGGTCAGGATTTCAAATGGGATGTGAGCGAAAGATTCAAAGAGCTTCTGATGCCCGAGCTCGATCAACCCCGGAATAGCCATTTTGCAAAACCCAATCACGTCTCTGACATGAACAACGCGGGACCCTCGGTCACCGAATATCGCGGTCAAACTTTTGAAATTGGCGAGTATTTGCACGAAGTTGTGGCAATTTCTTTACCTTTGGTGCCCGCTCCGGCCGAAGACAGCGAAGGCCGCTGCAGTGTCTGTAAAATCATGGTTCGGGGCTGTAGCTTTGGTTTTGAGGATGGCACCGTGGTTAAAAGTCATCCGTTTTCAGTTTTAGAACGTCTTAAAAAGTCACAAAACCCTTGATTTAGCGTCCCCTTATTCTGTAAGTTCCCGACTTTCGATATTAACAAGGACACACTATGCCAACTCCTAAGAAGAAGACCTCGCGCGCGCGAAAAAACCAACGAAGAAGCCATGATGGTTTGGAAAAACCAGCTTGGGCTATTGATGCAAAAACCAAAGAACTTGTTCGCCCTCACCGTGCTTTCAAGGGTACCGATGGCGCTTTTTACTACAAAGGCAAACAAATCTCCGCAGCCACCGAAGCGTAAGAGTTTATTTAAATGTCTTACCAAAGTCGTATTGCGGGCACTGGTTCCTATCTCCCAGAAAAGGTCTTGACCAATTTTGATCTCGAGAAGCTGGTCGACACCGATGATCAGTGGATCAGGGAACGCACCGGAATCGAACGTCGTCATATCGCTGCCGACGACGAGGCCACTTCCGACTTAGCTTTAAAAGCCACCGAACGGGCACTATTGCACGCCGGTAAAACACCTCAAGATTTAGAATTAATTATTTTCTGCACGGTCACCGGCGACCAAGTCATGCCGGCTTCGGCCTGCGTTCTTCAGGACAAACTGGGTTGCAAATCAATTCCCGCTTTTGACCTTTCCGCCGCCTGTTCGGGATTTATTTACGGGCTTTCAGTAGCCGATCAATTCATAAAATCTGGAATGTACAAAACGGTGTTGGTTGTCGGCGCCGAAGTCATTCACCGTTTTGTAAATTACAAAGACCGCGAGACTTGCATTTTATTTGGCGATGCCGCAGGAGCTTTTATTTTGGAGCGCGCAGCTGTTGGCGACAGCAATGTCATTCTGTCGACTCATCTTAAAGCGGAGGGCTCTCTCGGAGATCTCTTCGTTTTACCTGCTGGGGGATCCAAAATGCCACTGACTCAAGCCGTTTTAGATGGAGGCCATCAGTATGTCAAAATGAAGGGCCGCGAAATTTTTAAAAATGCGGTTCGAACTATGTCTGGTGTCTGTACCGAGGCCCTTGAACATAACAAAGTGAGCATCGAGCAAATTTCTTGGCTGGTCCCGCACCAGGCCAACATGCGCATCATGGAAGCCGTTGCCGATCATTTTGATTTTCCGAAAGAAAAAGTAGTTAGCATCGTCCACGAAATGGGGAACACGTCGGCTGCGACCGTTCCCGTTGCGTT
>JAYUPS010000257.1:0-7527 GCA_043759945.1 Bdellovibrio sp. | reverse complement strand
ACGACGGCGGGGATCGGCGAAGGGATGGCTCGTGTTTTAGTTTCAATTACGGCATGAGTAATCGTGCCAACGGCTTTGATCTCTCCCTCGGACGACATTAAGACGTGAAAAAGTTCCAGCAGTCCCTTTTTGAAGGACACGGGACGAACGCCCACGCGAATCTTTTCATTCGCTAGAACGGCATTTCGCATCTGCACGTGGTAGCTGTAAACGGGAACTTGTATTCCGTAGCGATCAAAGACTTCGGTCGTCATTTCGATGCTTTTGCAAAAATAGAGACGACTGGTCTCGAAATAATTTATGTAGTGTCCGTTCCACATCACTTGGTAAAAATCAATTTCCGAGGGTCTGGGAAAGCCAAAATCCACGACAAAATATTTTTCGGTTCCTCCGCGGAACTTGATCATCTCATACATTAGCTCATCAACCCTTTCCCGCCATCCATCACAATCGTTTGACCAACAATTTGAGCGGCGGGTTTTTGACAAAGGAAATGCACCATGTGGGCGACTTGCTCCACGGTCGTTAATTGTCCAGTCGGTGTAGCTTTTAAGGTCGCGCTCAAACGTTGTTCCAGTTCCGGAAACGCTTGGGCCGCATCAGTCATTACCATGCCCGGGCAAACCATATTCACCGAAATCCCTTTGGGCGCTAGTTCTTGAGCATAATGACGAAACAAGGATTCCAAGGCGCCTTTGCTGGCACCAATCGCCGCATAGTGTGGAATAGTTCGGGTGCCACCGGGCGAGGTCAAGCCAACGATGCGTCCCCCCGCGGGGATTCGTTCCACCAAAGCCGCAACAAGCTTGTGAGCGACGAAAAAATTAATATCGAATGTCCATCGCATGTGCTTGTCAGTTAGTGCCGTAGCGGCTTTATGAACCCCGCTCGCCGCACAGTGAATCAAAAAGTCTATTTGTGGGCAGGCCTGTTTAATTTCTGAAACAACTTTTTCAAAAGACTCGGGATCAGTCAAATCTCCGCGAAGAGTTGAAATTTTCATCTCGCGCTGAGTGGCCAGTTCAGCAAGAGCCTCGGCACTTTTTCGATCCCGGGCGTACAAAGCAACCACGTGCGCTCCGGCTTCCGCCATCACTAGTGATATGGCTTTTCCGATGCCCCGGGTACCGCCGGTAATTACGACATTTTTCCCTTTGAAAGATTCCATTTATTCGCTCCCTAAAGAACGGCCACCATCAATCGTGAGGGTTGTGCCAGTAACGTACGCTGCGTCCGGTGAACAGAGGTAAGCAATCAGACTGCCGACCTCTTCGGGCGTGCCAACACGACCCACGGGGATGCGTTTTTTCAGCTCTGAATCCCCGATGTCCGCGATGTGACCCAGAATTTTTTCGGTCATCGGCGTTGCAATTAAGCCGGGAGCTACGCAATTTACCGTGACACCCCGGTGGGCGACTTCCATGGCCAATGATTTGCTGAAGGCTTCAATCCCGGCTTTTGCGGCCGCGTAACTGCTTTGGCCCCTTTTGTAGAACGAGGCGCTAATGGAACTAAGATTAACGATGCGGCCAAATTTATTACGGTACATCGATTTCACGGTCCCGTGACAAAGAGCCATGGTCATCAGCAGATGTTCGTTAATCATTTCATGGTGCTGACTTAGTTCCGTTTGCATAAAAATTCCATCGCGAATTCGTCCTGCTGAATTCACCAATATTTCGGGCGATTTGCCAAATTTTTCTTCGACAGATTTCAAAAGTGTTTCGGCATCTTTGGGATTTGACAAGGGAACGGCAAAAAGCTCAACGCGAGCCCCGGTTCCACGCAATTCTTTGGCCGCAACTTCGGCTTTTTCGTGGTTGGTGGCATAAGCTAACGCCAAGTCACAGCTTGCGGCCAATCGTTTTGCGGTTCCGAAGCCAATTCCCGAGGTTCCACCGGTAATCAGGGCCAGGTTCTTCATAGCTAAACCTTTCCGAAGACAAGGCTGGCGTTTTGTCCACCAAATCCCAAATTGTTGCTCAGAATGTATTGGACTTTGGCGGGTCGACTTTTGTTCGGCACGTAATCCAAATCGCATTCCGGATCGGCCTCATCAAAGTTGATTGTCGGCGCGAGCATTTGCTTTTGGAGCATCGAGACGCAGGCGATGGTTTCTAAACCACCCGCCGCCACGGTCGAGTGTCCGACCTGGGATTTTAAGGAGCTCACCGGTATTTGGTAGGCTCGATTTCCAAATAATTTTTTAATCGACATGGTTTCGACGCGATCGTTGAGCGGCGTTGAAGTTCCATGCGCGTTGATGTAATCGATTTGACTCAGTTGCAGACCGGCTGTTTGAACGGCCAGCTCCATGGCTTTGGAAACACAAAGTCCGTCATCTCGACCGTCAGTAATGCGATAGGCATCCGAAGTTAATCCGAACCCGCACACTTGGGCCAGGGGCTTCGAGCCACGTTCCCTGACGGCTTTTTCACTTTCCAATAAAATCGAGGCGCTGGCTTCGGACTTAACAAACCCAGCGCGGTTTTTAGAAAATGGACTGCTGGCTTTTTCAGGAGGAACGTCTTGTGAATTTAAAGCCTGCAAAAGATAAAAGTTCATAATCTGACTTTGCCAGGCTCCTGCATCGACCACGGTGACTAAACACCGGTCCCATTCGCCGGCTTTAATGCGCTGGTAGGCTAAACCAATAGCTTGGTTTCCGCTCGCGCACGCCGAATTCATCGAAATCAGATTCTTTTTCTCGATGGGCTTTTTTTGCCGGTGAAGGATGGCTTCGTACAATTTCTCGATGCCGAACTCTGAGCGGGTGCGATCCCAACAGAAAGAATCCGGATCTAAATTGTCAAAAGAGTCCGCAACCATTTCGAAGAAAACGCCACCGGCAGTGCCGTAGACAACCGAATCAATCGGAAATTCTTTTGGTAAACCTTCCAGGCATTGCATCGCGCTGAGCAAGGTAAAGCGCAGACTGTTCGTTAATTGATCCGGAGGTAGCCCCAGTTGTTCATTGGTCAGAAGTTGACTGTCGTCGACAAGTCCCGCGTGTCCCACCGGAAAGTTTTTGTCGACGGCCGAGCCACGAATCGCAGAAATTCCAGATTTTCCATCGAACATATTTCGTTCGAAATCTTTCCAAGAGTTCCCAATCGGGCTCAAAACTCCAATTTCGGTAATGAACACTTTGCCGTCCATCGCTTAGGCATCCATTTTTTGCAGATAAGTGACCAAATCCCCAATTTTTAAGTCTTTAACTTCTGAGCCTTGGCTTTGCTGCAGACTTGCTACGATTTGTTTAAAATCCAGTTCTTTCCCCGTTGTTTTCTCAATCTCGAAACTGATGTCGATCATATCGATGCTTTCGGCCCCGAGATCTCCGCGAAATTTGCTCTCCATTGTGATTTCACCGGCCTTGGTATTTAAGACCTGGCTGACGGCTTTTTCGATATTTGTGAAAAGCTGTTGTTCTGATTGCATTTGTTCCCCCTGTTGGTTTCGATTAGTTACGTGCAATTGCAGTTTCAATTATTTGATCGGCGACGCCGTAATATTCTTTCATTAGACCAAGGTTTCTTTTTGACCAGTTGGTTTTTTGATCCGATTTTTTCAAAATGACGACTCCGGCACCCTCGCACATAACTTTTGACCCTTGGTAATCCATCGCGTTTCGTTTCACCGCGAGAGGGCTTTCAAAAGCGAACGAACTTCCAACAATGGCCAATTCAACAGTTCCTTGGCTCAGATCAAACTCGGCCTGATCCAAAGCATGTAGACTTCCATTTTGAGAGTCATTGTAGACGTTCATTGGCCCCAAGACGCCCAAGTAGATGCCCAGATGAGCGGCCGCCAAATTAGGAAGTTGCTTCAGGTACATGGTGGGGCTGCGGTTCTTTTTGTACTCGGTCGCAAAGGTTTCCGAAGTCATATCTTTCATTTTAAAAGTGGACTCAACATCCACCGGACCATTTTCAACGGCGAAATAAATTCCGACCTTGAAAGGATCTTTTTCTAAGACCGGCGCAATGACTTCTTTGGCATCAAGACCAACCACTGAGAGCATCATCGCGGCCCGGCTCATTGTGCGGAACGCCCGACGATCGGGAAGTGGGGCTTCGCGCTCGTTAAAATCCAGATTCTTCGTATTTTCTACAGTTAGCTTTTCACCGTAGAACTCAGTTTTAAAGGTCGTTGCGGGCAAATCTTTGGATGGAATCATGGCTTTGCGCCAAACGATTTCGCTCATAGAAATCCCTCGGCGGGTTGAGCAGGAATGCTCATGTTTTTTGGCAGTTCAATGTGTCCGTAACGAACTTCGGCTTCACAGACAACCTCTCCGTTGACTTCAATCCTGCCCTTCACGGAGGAGTAGCTGGAGCGAATCGCCGTGACTTCGGCATGGATGATGGCTTGATCGCCCGGAGTTATATTCTTTCTAAATTTAGCGTTTTGAACCGAGGCCAACACGGTCAAGATTCCCGGTTGCGCCGCGCGGATACAACGACCCCCAACTTGCGCGATCATCTCAATTTGCAAAACGCCCGGCACGATCGGGAAACCCGGAAAATGATCCATAAAGAAAAGCTCAGCCCGCGTAAAACAACGAACGCCCTTGGCGCTTATTCCCGGATTAACTTCGAGCATTTTATCAACAAGTATCCATCGCATTGTTTGAAGTCCCCCCGGTCTTTGCCACAAATTGGTATTAGAGTCTGAGCTCTAATAACGTGATTTCTCCCGCAATGTTTCAGTTCAGGTTGAATCGCGAGAACCGGAACCGTAACCCATTTTTTTGGGTGCATCTAATAAAAAGATCGAGAGATAGCTGTTTTTACAAAAATTATTTCTGTGCTTCACGCTCGTTTACCCTCGCAGAAAAAAATAAAATAACACCACGCAAAAATATTTTATAGGGTCGAAAATATTTTATTTATTACAAAGTGGACTCAGATATTACGTAAATCCGCACTGGCAGCGGAGAAGAGGCTGAAATTAAAAATATTTAATTAGATTGTTGGTGTAGGATCGATGAAAATAAACCGGACTAAACTAATATAGTATATCGATCGAAGAAGGGGTGGAAACATGTGCGGAATCAACGCCATCATCAAGAAAAAGGGAATCGCCGAAATCTCAGATATCCGCCGCATGGGTTCTGTGCTGCAACATCGCGGACCCGATGGTGCGGGTTTTGCCAGTTTAAAAAACGGTGCCATTTTATTTGGTCACAATCGATTAAGCATTATCGATTTCCACGAGGGGCACCAGCCTCTGTTTAATCAGGACGGATCTGTGTGCATCACGTTTAACGGAGAGATCTACGATTACAAATCTCATCGGGAAGATCTGCTTCGTCGGGGCCATTTGTTGCGAACTCAGTCCGATACCGAAGTCATCGTCCATTTGTATGATGAATTCGGATTGGATTTCATCCATAAGTTGAACGGGGAGTTTGCCTTTGTTATTTGGGACGAAAAGAAACAACTCATTATGGCCGCGCGCGATCGGGCGGGCGTGAAGCCACTTTTTTATTATGAGAACAACGACGAGATCCTGATTAGTTCCGAAGTGAAGGGCATTTTTGCGCTGCCGCGCGTGCCGCGGGCTATAAATCCCGATTACATGATGGGCCCAGTCTGGGGAGCCTTTCCGGCTTCGGTTTCGGCATTTAAAAATATACAAAGTTTAAAGCCGGGCCATTTTTTGATGGTGGACGTCGCCGGAATTGCGTCAGAAAAAAAATATTGGCAACATTCTTTTCAGCCGAATCACAACGGAACCTTTCAAGAAGCGAAGGAAGATGTGCGCCGATTACTCACGCAAGCCGTAGAACGTCGCATGGTCGCGGATGTGCCGGTGGGGGCTTATCTCAGCGGAGGGCTGGATTCGACTTTGGTTTGCGGATTGATGGCCGCTCGAAGTAACAACGTCAAGGCCTTCAGTGTGGGTTTTGGAAATACAATTTACGACGAGAGCAATGCCGCTCGTCAAATCGCTCAGCATTATGGCGCACAGTTCGAAGCGATTGACTGCAACGATGAACTGCTGGCCGAGAATTTTTTGAAGACCGTGCATCACGCCGAGCAACCCATGGTGAACCCCAATTCCATTGCTAAGCAAGTTCTGTCTCAGTTGGTCCGCGCGCGGGGCTATAAAGTGTGCCTCACCGGCGAGGGCGCCGATGAAGTGTTCGGAGGCTACGCTTATTTCAAACAAGAGCACTTGTGGCGGATGATGCTTGCTGGGGGCGATGAAAGTACGCTGGGTAAAGATTTGTACGACAGGTTTCGGACCCTCGAAAGTCGTTCCGAAGGCATATTGTGGAATCGCGGTAACAAATGGAAAAAAATAAGCCCGCTCTTTGGCTATCCGAGCTTTCACCATTTGCGCGCATTAGAAAGCAATTTGTTTTCGCGTCTGGCCCTACAGAAATCTGTGATCGACCAATCCGTGGCGAGCACTCCAGAGCAATATTTCGAACAGCAGTTTTCATTTGATGATCTTTCCAAAATGGATCCGTTCAATGCCTCGAAAAGAATTACCTTCAATCAATTGAGCAGTTACATCATCCCAACCCTGGGCGATCGAGTTGAGATGGCTAATTCCGTGGAATGTCGAACGCCCTTTTTGGATAGGGATCTCCTCGAATACACCTCTACTTTGGATCCAAAACATTTTATGGACATAAATACCTTGCGCGAGAAGCATCTTCTTAAGCAGGCCTTTTCGGATATGTTGCCGCAAATAGTAAAGCAAGTTCACAAGCACCCCTTTTTATCGCCCAGCTGGCTGAGCTTGGCTAAGACCAAGATGGGTCGAGAGCTCAAAGGCGAATTTTTATCGTCCGGCATGGCGAAAAAGGCCGGCATCTTCAACCCGAGTTTCCTGCGGCGGATTAAGTTTTACTGGAAAGTACTGCCGGTAAAGACAAATTTATGGAAGCGAGTGGATGTTATGTCGGGATTGTTGTTAACGACCCATGCGCTTCACCAACAGTTTGTTGAGAAACCACAGTCTGCGGATCCTGATTTTGGTTTGGTCGACCGGTCTTGGGGTCGGAGCAAGTTCTCATCTGCCAATCATTTTCCCGAGAACACGAAGCCTTAGTTGCCAAGTAGTAAAGCAAAGGGGCCAGTTTATGATTTTTTAAAACTGGCCCCTTTGGTTGGTGTTTTGGAATGGCATTCTGTTTTCTAAATCCTGGCAGAAACTTTGCGGTTCCCTTCAACCATGACGATCCGATGCCCTTGTTGTGGGAGCTTGCGCAATGTTCGGAACGGATCTCGGCCAATCCGCAAAGACGGCAAGTACCGCAGGGTTTCTGATGGGCAAGTTGTTCAGAGATTCTGGTGTGAGCGGTGCAACAAACGCTTTTCCCAAAGCACTCTAAATCCATTTTACCGACAAAAAAAGCGCCACAAGAATTATCCACTCTTAAAGCTTTTAGGCCACGGCTGTTCCCAGCGAGAAGCCGCAAAGTTTCTGAAATTGAATCGAAAAACGGTGGTGCGAAAATTTCTGTTAATGGCATCTCAATGTGAACGCAAACTACAAAAATCCCAAGAA
>JAYUPS010000256.1:0-7636 GCA_043759945.1 Bdellovibrio sp. | reverse complement strand
ATAAAGACTTTCGGCCTTTAAAAAACGAGCCTCCAGAGAATAAGATGAAGCTGGATACTTGGCGATCAACTGATCAAAAACGCCCAGGGCCTCGCGGTATTTTTTTGAGTTAAAAAAGGACTGCCCTCGGGCCATCAGCCGCCCCGACGACTCAACTGTATTCTCTGACGCCGGTAATCGAGAAACATTGAGCAAATTAACCTGACTGCTTTGAGCGAGTTTTGAAGTTTCTTGTCCCAAAACTTGAGCAACATTTTGTTGGTAATCAAAAAGTTGTTCCTTTAAAAGTTTGGTCTGAAGTTGGGTCCGCGCGACTTGGTCTTCCATCTCGGAAAGAACTTCAACCTGCAGGGATTTATCACTGTAAAGGTGGCTAACGCCCTGATGAAAAAGCGTCATCGTCAAGGTCAGCGCGAGCATGAAAACGGCAAAAAAGAGATTCTGTTTCATAGTAGGTCTATCGGCAGAAACCCGATTTTAGTCGAGGGGGCAAAACAGACTTTTTCAGGGTCAAGAAAAAATCTCATTTTGAAACAGCGTATTGATAAACAGTTGTACAGAAATTCCAGGATTCGTCTTGACGATCTAAGAGACGAATCTTACCTTGGGCCCCTGATGAATAAAGCGCAACTGATCGAAAAATTATCTCAAAGCACCCGAATGACAAAGGCTCAGAGCGAAGCCATGATTGATGCCACCGTCGAGATTATTCAAAAAACCGTCGCTAAGGGAGAAGAGGTTAAATTAGTTGGTTTTGGTACTTTCTCTCGGCTGGCGAAAAAATCTCGTCGAGGAAGAAATCCAAGAACCGGCGAAATCGTTGAGATTCCCGGATGTAAAGTCCCTCGGTTTAAGCCTGGAAAAGACTTTAAAGAACTTTTCGATTAACGAAAAAGCCCCCTATTGAAGTTCCGGCTAAAGTTCGGTAGCCGACTGATTTTTGATGTCGGACTCTAAGATCGCCATGGATTTTTTAGCCTTAGTAAGTTCTGAAACGGAAGCGGGTCCCCGTCCTCCGTCTTTGATCATCGTCTGCAAGCGATCCCACTGATTGGCCAACTTTTCCCACTGATCATTGTAGATCAGCTCGTGGCGGCTGAGTCGAACAATCTTTACCTCGGCAGGCATCTTGTCACTGGATTCTTTCTGTACGGCTTTCAGGTTGCCTTTACTGGCCTCCACTTCTGCTTTAGCAATAAGAGTGGCGAAATCCCGCAACGCTTTTAGAATCTTTTTTCGCTCTTGCTGCTGATCAAAAGCTATTTGCTTCCGATGTTGCACCAAAGCGGCTTCAAGTTGCGATTTTTCGCCTCCCCAAGTCAGTTTTTTTGTGGTTTTCGTGGGGCCCCATTTTACCGAGAACTGATAAGTGCCCTTTGGAATTCGCAGATCAGTCAACGACAATCGATGAACAAAGTTTTTTGTCGAACGAACTTCCAGGCGCTGATGCAGTGCCGGCAAATCCAAAATTGAACCCGAATTTCCATCGATTCTCACTTCGAGCAATTCACCTTTTCGAAAAGAACCAATCAGTTCAAAGTAGCCCGCTTTATTGTTCACTTTCAGGCTGGTGCTTTTTGGCTCAGAAGAAATGTTTGGTAGGTCGGAATCTTTGCCAGACTCTTTCGGTGAGTCTTTGGCCACTTCTTTGGGCAGCTCTTTCGCTACCTTAATTGCGGCGGCTTTTCTTACTTTAGGGACTGGAATTTTTTCTTCCACTTCTTCCAATTCGGCAACTTCTCGATCAAAAATCTCATCTTCGGGTACCGCTTCGACGCTGACCGAGGCTATTTTTATCTCACTTTTTGTTGGGGGTTCGGGAACAAGTTCTTTCACCTTGGCGGTTTCTTGAACCGGAACCGGCCGGTCACCGTTCAAAATTGGCGACCTCGTCTTGAGTGTCGCCCAAATTCCAACTCCCATAAAAGCCAGCAGCATAAATGAAAGTGCGGGAGCTAGCTTGCTGAGCCAACCACGAGCCCGCGGCAATTCTTCTTCAGGTTGTTGCTTGGAAGATTTAGGAACTCGGGGCTCCGCCCGCGGTTCCAATCGAATTGGAATTCGCGCCAGACCTTCAGTAGCGGTCGCAAGTTCTTCTTCTTCATCGTCTTCGAGCTCTTTGGGTTCATCGTTCAGAGAAACAACTTTGGGAACTTCTGTGAGCTCCGTCGATTCATCAAAAGACGTGATCCGGAGCTTCGTTGGTGATTTCGGGGGAGCTTCTTCTTCGGCGGGAGCGACCACCTCGGCTTCCATTTTGCCAAAGGATTCAACCCGGGGGGCACCACCAAAATTGGAGCCGCCCGAAGGAACCGAATGAGGTATAACCGGAATCATCACCGGTCGTTCGGGTTGCACTTCATGTCGCGGCTCATGTCGCACTTCAAATTTTGGAATTTCTGGTTTTTCTTTTTTTGTCTCCACCACAATTGGCGCAGCCACCACCAAAGGCGCCGCAACAACCAGCGCCGCCACTTCCGGCAGGCTCGGCATCTGCGTTGCTTCTTTAAGTAGTTCTTTAACTTCGCTCGTCACATTCAGTTGATTGACGTGGAACTCCGGAACATCGGATATCGGCATCCATTTGGGCGCCCCTTTTTTCCAGATATGATCCGAATGAGAGACTTTGCCTTCGCGCAGATACCTTTTAATTTCATCGGTGGGATAGGGTCCCTTTTGTTTAAAACGGATTTCTTTGTCTTCCTCGATCCGAATCAACAGAACCCATTTTTCTTCGACGGGCTTATTGTCGGTGCGTATGACGGTTCGTTCTTCCTCGGGCAATCGTATAAATTTGGTAAAGGTGGATTTGTCGTCATCGAACAAAGGATCCAACTCATTCCACTCTGAAGCCCGCTTCCATTCGGTCGCGTTTTCTTGAAAAACCAGGTCGTGACCGCGCAAGTCCCCTTTTGCGACCAAACTTTTGATTTGATCAAAAGTGAATGGGCCCTGTGCTTTTCCCTTTTGATTGAAATACCAAATTGCCGTGTCACCCATAGTTTTTTAATTCCATCACATCTTATCGGCTTTTGAAAGAAAGGGCTCAGGCAAACCCTCTACGATTTCCAAAAATTCCATATAGAAGGCATGAAAATCTGGACCATCAACTGGGTGGCGAAGTAATTTTAAAACGATCGCTGGACTAAGGAGCCGCTGCCGAAGTCCGGTAAACAGGCGCTCCCCTAAAATTCCGCCGAGCAACCGTGCCGCTTCGGGGTAGCTGCCCGTCTTCCGAGGCCGAAACGCAGGGGCCTTGGATCGCTCACCAGCCAGAAATAAAACTTCCTTCATTCTCTGATTTAAAGCCAACTGCAATGTTTCTCGCTCGAGTTCAACCGAGGTTCGGCTCGCCAAGCTCGCGCGCAAGTCAAAAATAGTTTCTGTTTTGCGTTTCGGATTAATGATCTTGGTCCCAAAATACTGAATGGTTTCAATCCAAATCAAACGTGAAAAACTTTCCGCCGAAACTTTGGGGGTGAGTTTCCACTGGGCAAGATAGGCATGAAAAATCGACATCGCCAATTGGGCGGCATGGTTGACGGTGGGGCGTGCCAGGTAACCGACAGACATCTCGGGTACAAAAAAACTCTGGGACATCTCAATTTTACGGCGATAATATTTTAGATTCGCAAACTCCAACCCCTCGCTCAGCGCGTCCCAAAATCCATTGTCGTCGGCGGTGTAGATCGAGAAATGATCCCGCGGAACCGGCACCCCAAAATCCGACGAGATCAAATTCAAATACCGGCCGACGTGATCCGTGTATTCGAACACGCCGGAATGGAGTTCTCGGTCCAGGCTTTGCTCCAGAAACATTAAATAATTTTGCCACTTCACCCACGGAGGGACGGAAATCAACCCGTATTTTCCCCGGCCCATTTGCACGACGTCGACGGCCACTTCTTCTTCTTTTTCCAAAAGACGGAAATAGATTTTTTCGGGATTCTGAAAGACTGAAACTACGTTTAAAATCTCGGCCCGGGCTTTACGCTTTTCAATCTGCTTGGGCAGATGTTGGGACGAGATGTGAAGATCTCCGATGACCACAAAGATCTGCGCTTCGGGGTTATGGCGTCGAATTTCTAAAATTTTTTCCGCCGCGAATTTATCCCGTGCCTGCAACTGATCTTTTTTTTCATCCGGCAAACTTTGGTTGATCCCAAAAACCCGGATTTTATTTTTTTGGGCGTACCGCAAAATGGGCCGATAGTTTTCCCAAGGGAACCCCCAATTGGCCTCCCAGCGAATTTTATCCAAGAATTCGAACTCCGCAAGCCCGCCCTCCATGTACTGATCGACGATGGCTTGATAGCGACTGTGAAAAAATTCGACCGCCAAGATCCGCGGTCGCTTTTGCGAACTAGCTCGTAAAATGCGCAAATGGGATTTCTGAGACTGCTGGAGAGCGTGGAAATCTCCGAGCAGGATAAGATCCGCCTGCGCGACATCCGCAAAAAATTGTTTGGGAGCGATCGCGTGCCAGGGTTTGTCAAAATCAGTCTCGAATTCCTCGCGGTACCGGCGAAGTTCACGGTCCTCGGGCCCCACAAGCCACTGAACTTGGTTTTGCAACTGCTTAAAAAGATCGTAACGAATTCGAATCCACGGTGCCATGAGCTATCCACAAGTCTGTCACTGACTTTGATTGATTTCAAACACGAAACCGGACCATAATCGGCCCTCAAGGAGAAAGTAACGTCATGAAATCAAGATGGCTCGCAGCTCTTTTTGCCCTCCTCACTTTAGGCACTCATGCCTACTTGTCGATTCAGAACTACCAACTTAAATTGGGGACAGGTTCAAAGAGTCTTTGTAACTTGAACGCCACCTTCAATTGCGACGCGGTCGCCCTTAGTCGGTACGCGGAACTGTTTGGAATTCCGATGGCCGTTTGGGGTGCTTCCTTTAATCTCGTTCTGCTCATTTTTCTTTTGATCGGAGCTTTGAGTTTGGCCGAGCCGCGCAGCCGGGTGGATCGCATGGCCTGGGTCCTGGCGGGAATTTCCGTAGTTACCTCAGTCGTTATGGGTTTTATTTCCATGTCAAGCCTGGGAACTTACTGTTTGTTCTGCATAGCTACCTATATTTTTTCGATCCTTATTCTCGTTTTTATTCATCGTTTTCGCGAAACCGATGGAAATTTTGCCGAAGACTTCCGAGCTCTTTTCGGCCAATCCAAGGGACTTTTGGTTTTACTCGTCGCCTTCCCCGCTTTGGCATTTTTATTTAATGCCATGGCCCTGAAAGAGTTCGGCTTCGAACAAAACAAGTGGCGGGTCACTGAATCGATTAATCTTTGGAAAGCAGCTCCAGATCAATCCTTCGATTCCATTTTGGGCATACCCTACAAAGAGCCAAACGCCGCGCAAAACATTGTCTTGGTCGAATTCGCAGATTTTCTATGCCCCCATTGTAAAACGGCCGCAGGGCCACTGCATGCGTTTGCGGACTCCCATCCCAACGTTCAACTGATATTTATTCCTTTTCCGTTGGATGGTTCCTGCAATCCCGCCATACCACAGAAAGGCGACGGACTTCGCTGTAATTTGGCGGCGGCTGCACTGTGCGGACAAAAACTGGCCGGGCAGGGATTCAAAGCTCACGACTTTATTTTTAGCAAACAAGAAGAAATCAGCCTCTCGAACTATCCTCGCGAAATAAGTAACCTGGCGGAAAAGTTGAATTTAAATATTGAAGCGCTCAAGGTTTGTATCGATTCGACGGAGATCAAGGACTTAATACAAAAGGGCGCCGAGGCCGGGCAGAAAGCGAAGATTCCGGGAACGCCGGCTATTTTTGCCAACGGAAAGAAGCTTGAGTCGGGTCAGTATTACCCCGTTCTGGAAAGCTTAGCCGAAGTCGTAAGAAATTCAAAATAGGCGACTTAAAAATGTCGAAAGTTCTTGGAACATATCATCAAAGACCATGACCGAGTCGGTAAAAAGCCCTCTAAAAAGTTCCAGGAAAAATGCCAGGAACGCGATCGAAAAAGCTGAAATCACAACAGCCCGAACGACCAAAATCGTGGAGCGCACGTCTTCGTGATGCAGGCTCACTTCGATCTTTTCAATTTTTCGTAAGCAAACAACCAGCTCATCAATGTGATGTTTTATTTTTAACTTGAGATCCTGTTGCTTTGCGATCGTCAGTCGATCCAAACCGGGGAATGCGCGCTTCATCTCAATGGCGCGAACCAAATCAACGGCGTGTTGAATGTATCGTTCAATTCTTTCTTTGAACCGCGGATAATCACAGGGCTTCTCGTAGTAATTCCGGAGCTCGGCGATGGCGCGCTCGTAGTTTGTCTCTTTGATGTAAATGATCACGTTGTACCGAAGACTATCCGCTTTGCCAAAGTCCTTGGGGTCGATCATCACCGGATTTTTTTCAAACAAAAGTGCCGGAATTCCCATACGTCTTTATCGGCAAACTCGACCAGAGTCTTTAGCCAGACACCCCGTCTGGACTTGAGTCTTGCTCTTAGTCTGATCCTGGACCTGACCCTGGAACAATGCCACACTGAAGTCGGGTCTTTGATGGACCCGGAGTCCCCTTCAACTGGAGAGTGTCATGGAAGATACGATCTTAATTCCCACTCCGGATCAAATTCCGGAAACTTCACTTCGATCTTTAATTCCCGAAGAGCATACTTTGCATTCCTCGGTCGAGGCCGCCCTGGCCCAAAACGAAGATCTGATGGCGCGCCTGAAAGTCACTTTACGTCGGCTAACGAATACCGAGAACGAAAACATTGAACTGAAAAAAGCGATGAACTCACTCTCTCGTCGGGTGAACGCGATTGACGATGACAAAGCCATTTCTAAAGAGCGCGAATCCAGCCTGCTTGAGCAAATCAAAGCTTTTGAAATCCGCGTGCTGGCCCAAAAGTCCCAAGGGAAAGAGATTCTTGACCTGAAGGAAAAACTAGCTCGCTCAAAAAAGTACCAAGAGAAAATCCGTACGCACGTGAAGCCCTTTGTGCAAAATCTAAAGAACTACGCCGACTCGTTGGTGCGGGAAGTGCAAGAGCTGCACGCGGAACTATCACGTCGCGAGTCCGATGTGTCCGAGCTGGAAGAAAAGTGTTTCAATTTTGAAGCCGAGCTTACCGGAATTCATGAATCTCATGCCGTGCAGCTGCGTCGCCTAACAGAGAATTTTGAAAAAACCAGAGAACACTCGTCCTCGGAATTGCAAAATGCGTTGCACGAAGTGCACCGACTTCAGGGCCGAGCCGTACAATACGATCAAATGCGCGCCAAAGAAGACGAACTTGAAAACACCTTGATTTCAGTGCGCCGGGAGCGAGAGCTAACGATCGGGGAACTGCGGGCCCGCGAGCAAGATTTGCTTAAAGAATTGGGGCTATCAAAAATACAGATCATCGATTTGCAAACGACCAAATCCAGTCTGCTCGAAAAAATGGATGTCGCAACACAGGAACGAGCGCGAATGGAATCGCAAATTCAATCGTTGCAGGAGCAAATGTCTTCCGTCAGGTTTATGTGGAGTACTCAAACAGAGGAAATGGATAAGCTCCGAGCCAGTCAAATCTCTTTAGAGAGGCTAAACTCGGAACTGAGTCGTCAACTCAATCAGCTGACAAAGTAGGCAAGGAAAAACTGCCCATTGC
>JAYUPS010000255.1:0-7645 GCA_043759945.1 Bdellovibrio sp. | reverse complement strand
TTGTTTTCATTTGACCTCATCCTTAAGTCATCGACAGGACTCATGTCCTTAGACTTCAGGTTAGGGAGTCTTACGCAGCCTGACAACAACTTTCTTTGATAAGTTGGCGTCGATGACGCGGGCTTTCAACTCTCTAGAGTCTAGATATTCCAGCACTTTTTGAACTCGTAAAATCTTTTTTTCGGTGGCTTTAAGATCGCTTTCGAAGCCCCACTTGATCTTCGCGCCGAAGGGAAGAATCAAAGTCCAATATCCCTCTTTCGGATCAAATCCAATTTCCGACATGCGATCACTCAAAGCTTTTGGCGAAAGCGAAATCAATCGCAGAGCTTCGTTAACCTTGGCGTGATCGTCGACAGAAATATTTGTCGAAAGGACTGGAAGACTAACACTTGTGGAAAGCGCATCGAAGTTCAGTCGACTGCCATCACTCAAAAGCGGAATCAATCGACCCTTCGGAGTTTTCGCAAAGGCTATCAAATCCTTGTGACGAACCTGAATATGTAAAGTATTGGGCCAGGATTTGGAGACCATGGCCTCTCGGATCCAAGGATAGGAACTTAATTTCTGAGTGACCTCGGAAAGTTGAATCGTCCAAAGATCCCGGTCCCGCCAAACCTCCATGTCTTTGCCGAATTCACTCCATTTATTATTGAGCCACAAAGGCATCGTCTGTTCTTCAGCGACTCCCAAATGAATTTCTTTAATTGAAAAAAAACCTTCGTGATGCAAAAGCACAAAAGACCCGATGATTCCGACCGGAAGCAAAAGAAGCAAGAGCACCAATCTAAAACGACGCATCCAAAACTTCATTCCCATGTTCCCATTCTAACCACCTCTGTTTTCAGGTCCACACCCTTGTGCTGTTTGACGGTGGTCTGGACTTTCATCATCAGTGTCCACGTGTCGAGAGCCGTGGCTCCGCCCAGATTCACTATAAAGTTGGCGTGCTTGTTAGAGACTTGGGCTTGTCCCACCTGTAGGCCCTTCAATTCGCATTGATCAATAAGTTGGGCTGCTTTGTGACCCGGTGGATTTTGAAAGACCGAACCGCAGCTCGGCAGATCCAAAGGTTGCTTGCTCAGACGAACTTTGTTCGCCGCGCGAACTTTATCTAAAATTGCAGGGTCTGGTTGATTGGGACAAACCAGACCGGCACGCACGATGATTCCCGGCTGCCAGCCCATGCAATGACGGTAGGACCATTGAACCTGGTCATGCTGGTAGCGCCGCAAGCTGCCGTCCTCTTTCAGCACTTCGATCCACGAGGTAATTTCGGTGAATTCGCGGGGCTTCATGTCTTCACTCACTCCGGCGTTCATCACGATTCCCCCGCCCACGTCCCCAGGGATGCCCGCTAAAAAAAGCGCAGGAGCAAGTTTTTGCTTCAAATAGATTTTTAAGAGATCCGATTTTCCGACTCCGGCTTCGCAAGTCAATTCCACCCGTTCCGGAGACAATAAAATTTCGACCTTGTTAAAACTTTTTAAGCACAAAACCAAACCGCGCACGCCCTGGTCCGAAATTAGAACATTGCTTCCCCCACTTAATATTTCAACCGGAAGCGAGCGGGCTTTTGCCCAAGCTTGAGCCTGCTGAATTTCCTGGATATTTATGGGCTGGCAAAAAAACTCGGCCGGGCCCCCGATCAACCAGGATGTTAGGGGAGCTAAAGGCACGTTTTCCAGGATCACCATGGTCAATAGTGTCTCACGCTGAGACAAGTTTCGGTATCTTTTAGCCCGTCCCTTGTCCCCGACCTAGGTCTTAGGTAGGATGAAGGAAGGATGAAACTTGTATCGAGAATGATCATTGTGATCGGCTTGGCATTAGTGCCTTTGTTGTTTAACAACTGCGGGAGTTCTTTTGTCGTGAACGCCGATGGGTCGGTCGCGACTTCGCAGTTTCCTGCCGATTATGAATCTTACGGGTCCATCCCTTCATTAAAAGCCAATTCAATTCCCACCGTTTCATCGCGTTTTCCAGTTCAAGCGATCCGTCCCGGCTCCGGAATTTCTCCAACGATCACTTACTAAACTTTTCAAAGATACATTGCGTTAGCCGAAAACTTGGCGGCGGCTCGAGCACAAGTTCCCCGAACTCAGGAAAATTTCCCCCAAATTAAAAATTAAATACAGTAAGTCCCCTCTATCGTTCGGGCGAACACGATCAAATTAATTTTGGTCTCTCACTTGCAATCTTTGGTGCGTCCAACATGAAAACGTTTTAACCGAAAGGATTTACCATGCAGATATCGAAAAAATTTTTAACGGTGCTCGCTTTTGTATCACCGGTACTCGGAGCTTCGGCATTTGCCCAAGTCGACAACACGAAGCGGAACGCGCCCATCGAAGAAAAAAATCAGCTGAATGCCCAAGATCAAGGTAACTCCAAAGTCGATCTGGATCTGACGCAAAGAATTCGCCAAGAAGTTGTTAAACAGGATTCTTTTTCCTCGAACGCCAAGAATATTAAAATTATCACTCTAAATGGTGTGGTGACTCTCAAAGGACCGGTTAAAACGGCCAACGAGAAACAAGCAATCGAAAAAATTGCCGTGACGGCAGCCGCCGGAAAAAAAGTCGTGAACATGATTTCAGTCGAATAAAAGTTTTTTGAACCCCTAACTAAACAACGTTTTTAACAGGAGAAAAATATGGAAATGAGAAATGATGATAAAAAAGCAGTCTTCGGAATTTATTCAGATCGTCCCGCCGTTGAAAACGGAATTGACCGTTTGAAAGCCGCCGGATTTTCAAGTTCCGACATTTCGGTACTTATGCCGGATCGCGAAGGCACCCAACAACTGGCGCACGAAAATTCAACCAAAGCTCCTGAAGGTGCTACAACAGGCGCCGGCACGGGTTTGGTTATCGGTGGAACCTTGGGTTGGCTCGCCGGCATCGGTGCTTTGGCAATCCCGGGCTTCGGACCCTTGATCGCTGCGGGACCCATTGTCGCTCTTTTGGCGGGTGCCGGAACAGGTGCGGCCTTGGGTGGAATCACAGGCGGCTTGGTGGGAATGGGAATTCCTGAATACGAAGCCAAACGTTACGAGGGATTTGTCAAAGAGGGTGGAATCTTGCTGTCGGTTCACACCGGCAACAGCGATTTAATGGATGACGCCAAAAGAATCTTAAAAGAAACCGGAGCAAAAGACATTTCTTCAAGCGGAGAAGTCTCTTCACCGGCTCACAAGGTTCCGAAATCGCCCGACACCACGTACCGTCCGACTGTTTAATTAAAAGTATTAAGGCCTAATTAATTTGAAGCCCTGGATCTTAGGATCTGGGGCTTTTTTTTAAGAAGTTCCAGTTGAGCGCGAGCAAGGATTTTGAACATAACTTAAACATAAAGAGCCAGTTCGACCCTGTAAAGTGCGAAATTTGACCTCCTCTGGAATTCGCTCTACAATAAAGCCGGAGGCATTCATGAAACTAACCGTAATCTTCCTGTCCTCTTTTTTGATGACCTTCGCCCACGCTGCCGATCCCCGAGGGTACCAAGGAAAATTCGCGAAGCAGATTTACACTCAAGTTGATGCCATAGCCGGACATCAGTGCGATTCCGACTCCTGCACTTCGATTATTGATCGCGTGGAATGCAGCTGGGAAAATGGCGAAACACCCAAAGGCTTTGAATGTTCCTTCAATAAAAATGGTGCGATTTCGGCAACCAAACTTCAGGGAGCTGAAGCTAAGAAAATCGTGTCACTGATGCAAAAATACGGAAAAGTTGAATCCGACACCGTGGCTACAAGGGCAAAGTTCTCGCAAGCACAGAAAGTCAGCTGCCGTGAAGTTAAAGCTGAAAAAAAACCAACCTACAATTGCACTCTAAGTGCGGCGGGCCGCGCCCCGGATTCGGCGGCAGAACCCGTTCGCGTGAATCCCGACAAAATTATGATGGATTCGGATTTGCCTCTTCCGGACTTGGACCCCGTCGAATAGTTTAGAAAGAATAATTGAGCGCTAACATTGGTTTTCGATTGTTGTCAGGGATAACCCCAACGCTTACGTTTGATTTCTTTAAAAAGTGAATCGACAAGCCAGTTGCGTCGATGACCTTTGATCCAATAAAGACGAATCTTCCCAGAAGCCCTATACGTCTAGAGTCAGAGACGTTTGGGCTGCCCTCCAAACTCATTAATATCAATCCTACAAACTGTGTAGCGGGAAAAAGCCAAGTATGCTTGGTATCCAAAAACTAATCCGACCGAAAAATCAAACAGGTCTTTTTTGGTCAGAGAAGCAGACTCCGCTGGCGGAAAATTTTCAGGTGCTTGCTCAGCTAAAGAAATTGTAGGACCTAAATTTAAGATTAAAATCAAAATTAATTTAGGATAAATAAAATCATTTAGCCGACCTAATCTCATTATTTTGCCCCTGCCTAAATTCTGCCCCTCAGAAAGTTGGTTGGTCATTGCTAACCAACTTTCTGAGGTACTTAAAGGATCTTCAAAACATCCATCCCAAATTTCCAGCCATCGCCGGCACCCAGGGTCAGAAATACATCTCCGACCTTAAGTCCCGAGCGAAGTTCTGCGGCCATTGCCGAAGATTTAGCTAAACGAGTTTTCGATGGGTGTTGAATGGCCGCAAACAAAGATTCCGAATCAATTCCCGGCAAAGGCTTTTCCCCCGCCGCATAGATATCGCCCAAAATCAAATGATCGGCCTGTGCAAAGCAAGTCAGGAAATCACCCCAACACAATTGGGTCCGACTGTAACGATGGGGCTGAAAATAAACCACGACCCGACGATTGGGAAATTTTTCTTTAAACGCCTGCAGGGCTGCGCGCACTTCGGTGGGGTGATGGCCGTAATCATCGTACACCGTGATCCCTGATTTTTCGCCCTTGAGCTGAAAGCGCCGATCAACACCCTTAAAGACCGCGATGCCCTGGGCGCAGACTTCAAAAGAAAACCCCGCACGCATTCCCGCTAAGATTGCAGCCATCGCGTTCAGTGCATTGTGTTTTCCGGGCACCGGCACCTGGTAAACTCCGATAGATTTTCCGTTGTGGGAAACTTGGTAGCGGCCCTTTTCTCCGGAAATTACGTAATCGTTTTTGGGATCAAACCCGTAAAACAAAACATTCTTCGGAAAATTTTCAAAAATCTTTCGGGTCGGGGCCTCGTCGCCCCAGACAACCAAAGCCCCGTAAAACGGAACTTTCAGGCCAAACTGGTAAAAAGCCTGCTGAATATTTTCTAAACTTTTATAATGATCCAAATGATCGGAATCGATGTTCGTGATGATCGCAATTTCGGGCGACAGTTTTGAAAAGCTTCCGTCGCTCTCGTCGGCTTCGGCCAAAAGCCATTCCCCATCCCCCAAGAGCGCGGTGGACTGAATTAAATCCAAACGCCCGCCCACCACGATGGTTGGGTTGGCCTTGGCGTGAATGAACAAGCTCGCCAGCATCGAAGTCGTCGTCGTTTTTCCGTGAGTTCCGGCGATGGCAATCCCGCGCCGAAGTCGCATCAGTTCCGCCAGAGCTTCCGCGCGAGGAATCAAAGGAATCTTTTTTTCTTTGGCGACCAGAATCTCGGGATTGTCCTCTTTGACGGCGCTTGAAAAGACGACCACGTCGACGTCCCCGACATTTTTTCGGTCATGCCCCAGGAAAACCTTGATACCCAGATTCGAAAGTCGCTCGGTGTTTGCATTTTCGGTCAGGTCGCTACCGGTAACCTTGGCGCCGATGTTATGCATGAGCTCGGCCAGGCCGCACATGCCAATTCCGCCGATTCCCACAAAATGAAACTTCGATTTTACCAATTGCATTAAGCATCCAGCATTTCGTTAAGGGTCCAACATCTCGCTCAGGGCTGTTGCAATCTTTTCCGAGGCCTTCGGTTCGTAAAATGATTGAATTTTTAGACTCATTTTTTCTCGAAGATCTTTTGAGTCTTTAAGAGCCAGGATCTCAGCCTTTAAGCGTTCCACCGTCAATTCTTTTTGCAAAATGCAAATCCCCGCTCCCACCGCAGAAATCGCAAGCGCGTTTTTTTCTTGGTGCCCATCGGCCCCCGGCAATGGAATCAACACCGCCGTTTTCGAGAAAGCGGCCAGCTCGGCCACGGTACTTGCACCCGCCCGGGAAATAACTAAATCGGCCCATTGGTATTTTTCGGCCATGTCGTCGACAAATTTTAAGGGCGTGACCCAGTCCCTGGCCTGCGTGTATTTTTCCTCAAACAAGACCCAATCGGTCGCACCGATTTGATGAATCACCTGATATTCTTCTTTCGGTAGGGTCATCAACACTTCAAAGAAGACGTTGTTAATAACTCGGGACCCTTGGGATCCGCCAAAACAAAAAATTCTAAAAACTTTACTCGGCCCAGCTAAGTGGGGCTCACCCGCAAGCTTTTCGATCTCGGAGCGAAGGGGAATCCCCAGGCGTTGGATTTGTTTACTCTTGAGATGTTTTTTGGCCTCGTCAAAAACGATGAAACAACGATCGACGAAGCGCGCGAGCCACTTGTTGGTTAATCCCGGAAGCGCATTGGGCTCCCACAGGGCCGTCTTGTAGCCCAGAAGACTGGCCACCAGAACAAAAGGGCCCGAAGCATAGCCACCCACGCCCAAGACCGCATAGGGCGAATGGCGAACTAAAATTTGAGCACTGCGCGCAAAGGCATAGGGCAGCTTCACCAAGGTTTTTATTTTCTCGAGCCATTGGCCCTGAAGATTTAATTTGCCCACCGGCAGCAGATACAATGGATATCCAGCTAACGGAACGTATTTGGTTTCCAAGCCCAAGGCCGTACCGACGAAAATAATCTCACAGCCCGGCTCCAGAATTTTTAAACTTTGGGCGACGGCCAGGGCCGGGAAAAGATGTCCACCGGTGCCGCCTCCGGCAATGATGAACGTCTTTGTCATTTTGGGGCCTTCCGAGTTCGGCGAAACTGCTGAATGAGGTTGTACCGTTCAACGTTGATTAATAAACCAAATAAAATCCCCATGGAGAGCAGGCTGCTTCCACCGTAACTTAGAAACGGCAGGGTCAGGCCTTTGGTGGGCAAAATTCCCAAGACGACGCCCGCGTTGATTAAAACATTTAATGCAAAAGTCACCGTCAAGCAGGCCGCAAGCACTCGGCCAAACTTATCTTCGCAATCCGAAGCCAGCTTGAAACCTTTGAAAATTAAAAGTCCGTAAATGCACATCAAAGCCAGAAATCCGATAAAACCAACTTCTTCGCCCAGAACGGCCAAAGTAAAATCGGTGTGCGCTTCGGGTAGAAAAAAAAGTTTTCCTTGCCCCTGCCCTAAGCCAGCTCCGGTCAGTCCGCCTTGTGAAAAACTGATCATCGATTGAATCACCTGAAAACCTTTTTGCTCGGGATCCGCCCACGGATCCACAAACGCCATCATACGCGCTTTTCGGTAAGGCACCTGCATGACCAAAACATAAAAGCAGGGCACACCCATGGCGATGGCGGTTACGATGTAACGCCATTTCAGACCCAGTAACAACAGGCAAAAGAAAACCACGCAAATCATAATGGCAAAGGATCCAAAATCGGGCTGCTGCAGCAGTATGAAAAATGGCAAAATCAGAAGTGCCAAAGCCCCCATCCAGGGAATGCGATGAAACTCGCCCTCGTCCCGTGTGGCAAAGCAGGCGAGCA
>JAYUPS010000254.1:0-2987 GCA_043759945.1 Bdellovibrio sp. | reverse complement strand
CCGTGTTTTGCGATGCACGAAATAGTTAAGACTAATTTCGAATAACTGTCAGCTGGGTCTTTTGCGGTTCGCCCTTTTTGTTCAGCCAATGAAACAAGATCTCGTTTTTACCCATGCTCAAATCCATATACTCGGTCGAATAGCCTTTTTCACTTTCAAAAACGGTGGCATTCAGACCGTTGGTTTCATTAATAATCGACAGAGTTTCTTTGCCGCAACCTCGACCTTTGACCCGCAATCGATTTGTAGATACTTCGACATTTTTGGCGGCGTCCCCGCAGGACCAATCCAAAGTTTCAGTTTGGCTTAGCGCCGAAACTAGCTTGTTGGCAGGCAATGCCAGGGGCAAACTGGCGGGCAAACGTTGGGCTGCGTTCTGAGTTTTAGCCATGACGGCGTCGGGAGCTCGGGCCATGTTGAATAGAGATCCCATGCCCAAAATCACCACCAATGCCAAGGTGAGCGCGAGAAATTTTAATTCTTGAGTTTGCACGATCGTCTTCATCAGAAGACCGATCGGCAGTTTTTTGGCAGGACTTAAGCCGTCTCAATTCGGGAAAAACGAAGACGAGCTACTTCGCTTGCTTCTCTGGTTATTTCGCCTGCTTCTCTGGCTATTTCGCCTGCTTCTCAATGCTAATCGCGAACTTTTTAACGCCGGCCTGTTTAATGATGTCGATCATTTCGACGACTTTGCCGTGGGGCACGTCGCGGTCGGCGGCGATGACGGCTTGTACTTCAGAATTTTTCGCCAGTTCAGCCAGGGCTTGAGATTTTATTTTCTCGGCGTCTGCCACTTGGCCATTCAGCATGATTCGACCATCCGTCGCCAAAGAAATTGAGAGGGTGCTCGGCGCTGACGGATCTCCACTCGCCGCTTTTGGCAAGTTTACTGCGATCGAAGGTTTCATGATCATCGGGGCCGTCACCATAAAGATGATTAATACCACAAGGACGATGTCGACGAGTGGGACTACGTTGATGTCCGCAATGGCGTCGTCTTCGCCCGAGCCGTACTTCATACCCATGTTACGCTTTTCCTTTTTTCTTGGCGTAGGCTATCGACAACTCTTTGATGCTCTCTAAATTTTGCAAAATTGCGCGCACTTGACGCTGAAAATAGTTGTAAGAAATGACAGCAGGAATTGCCACAAATAATCCGGCCGCCGTCGCCACCAGTGCGACCGAAATTCCGGCCATCACGGTTTGTTGACCGGCATCGGGGCTGGTCGAAAGATCTTGGAAAGCTTTCATTATTCCAAGAACCGTTCCCAAAAGCCCAATGTAGGGCGCATTCGATCCGACGGTTGCTAAGAAATTTAAAGAACGTTCCAGCTCAGGCCGTTCATTGAGTGTGTAGGAATTAAAAACTTCCTCAAGGCCAGCATTTCCATTGTCGCGAACGTGTCTCATCGCCATAGAAATCGCGCGGCCTTCAAGAGTTTCCGGATCGACAGAAAGTTTTTCGATGTCTTCGACGCTATTGGCACCAATGGCCGCTTTGATACGACTTCGCATCTTAAGACTTTCTTGAGAAATTTTGCGCAACGTAAACCATCGCTCCAGAATTAATGCCAAGCTGATCACACTTAAGATCACAAGAAGATACAAAACACCTTGATCTGCGTAATGGGCGACTGCAAATATCTTATCATGCACGGGAGAACTCCTCTTTTCTTAAAAGCTAGCATTTTAGCCATCTTGATGACAGGCCTTTGTTTGGCCTCCTGCAGCCGAAATCGACCGAAACAGGGACTGCTTGTGATAGCCATTGATGGCCTAGAGTCCGAAGACATTCGTTGTCGCGAAATTGCCAATCAGAAAAACGAGAACAAAAGGTCGGGGTTTAGCGTTTTGTGTCAGGAGTTCTTATCACTGCAAGGTGTGATTGCCCCGAGCACATCGGTGGTTTCGAACCTGGCCTCTTTTTTAGCCTCGCAAGAGCCCAGCGAAACCCACGTGCAAACTGACGATGATATATTAAGCAGCCGAGCCCACACTTGGCCGGAAAAATTGCAATTGGCCGGATGGAAAACCGCTTTCTTCCATAGTTCCCCGCCAATTTCACGCCGGACAAATCTTTTGCAAGGTTTCAGTTTATCCGATGAAAATTTAAGTGGTCAGCCAAAAAATTATTTCCGGCCAATCGATCAAACTTTGCAGGCTTTGTTTAATTGGTTGACCGAGTCCGCAGGACCAACGGCCGCCGTCTTGACGAGCGCCGACTTAAAGTTTCCTGACTTGGACACTCAGAGCGACACCGGAGAGATCCGACGACGTTCGATTGAGAGTCAAATTGAAGAAATCGACGAGTCTTTGTTTAATTTTTTTGAAAACTTGAAACGAAATCCCGCCCGCTGGGATCAGCTGGAAATCATTTTTTTTAGTCTGCAAGGACGGCATCGCAAAAAAATTAGCCTTCCCAATGATTTGGATTTGGCCCCTAACAAACTTTTACTTTCAACTTTTATCAAACCCTCGGGGCCGTCGAACACGGATCAAAGAAGCATTTCCGGAAACTGGAGCCTTGGAAATCTGGGTAAATATATCGAATGGAGAATTTTAGAAACGGAAAACCGAAGTTTGAAGGAGTCAGAAATTATTGATTTCTTCGGCCGGCTAAAACAAGATTTTGTGACAACCATGGGTTGCATTTTAGTTGGTCGCGAGAGGAGAGTGTGTCGAAAGGCTTTTTTTGATGAAATCACTTGGCTGCCATGGGACGAGGTCCTGACAACGGAAACCCGAGGACGCGTCGAATTGCTAAGCCGATTGCAGGCCAACCCGACCCTCAGCCAATTTCCGAAATTTAGTACAAAACTCATCAAGGGTTTTGATCGGCAAGCCGATCCAGGCCTGGGGATGTACGTGGATTGCGTAAGAGATTTTCGTAATCTTAAAGCGATCCAACCCTACCAACGAATTTGCACAAGTCCTTTTCTACAAATGCTGCGCAAATGGTTTCTGGTCTCGAAAGCTAAAGTCGA
>JAYUPS010000253.1:0-2991 GCA_043759945.1 Bdellovibrio sp. | reverse complement strand
CCAACTTTAGAATTCAAAAACTACAATGCCGCCGGCGAAATTTTGTTTAATACCAACTCTGTCGAAAGAATTCGCATCACAAGTGGCGGCAGCATCGGTATCGGAACCACAAGTCCGCAAGCTCCACTTCACGTAAAAGTTAGCACCGGCTCGATACCAGCCATGACGGTCGATAACGATTTAATTTTACAGAACAACGCAAGTCCCGGAAGCGAAGCGGGTCTGACAATTCTAGGTGGAAGCACCGGGTACAGCACGGTAGCGCTCGGTGATTCGATCAATCAGTATCGTGGTTGGCTCTCGGCCGACAATGCAAACAGCGCCTTGCGCTTCGGTACGGGCACTACAGAACGAATGCGCATCGACTCGAGCGGAGCCGTCGGAATTGGAACCACGGCCGTTCAAGCCGGCGCAAAACTTGAAGTCTATGGTGGTGCAATTAAAGCAGCGGCACAAAGTGCTGCTGCCAATAACGGGGGAGAGGTTCGTTTCGGAGAGCTGCTTGCCAATGGTACTAACTTCGTGGCTTTCAGGTCTCCGGATTCAATTCTACAGAATGTGAATATGACATTGCCGGGAACCATCGGAACCGCGGGACAAGTTCTGGGAACCGACGGCGCAGGAATACTTTCTTGGGTGACCCCCCCGGCTTCGCCCACTTTCCCGCTGCTTTCAACCACCCGCGGATCGGTGGGAACTCCGGCTTACACTTTCAGCGCGGATTCCGACACCGGCATTTATTCTCCGGGTGCAGGCACGCTAGCCATTGCGACCAATGGAACCGCCAAGGTCTTTTTCACTTCGATCGGCCTGCACTCTGTTCATGCCGGCAGTCCCGAGATCGCGGTTGAATCCACCGACAACGGGGCCTCTTATTTCACTTCGATTAAACAAACGGCTGCGGGCAGAAATGGTTTAAGTTTTCTGCAGCGAGATTCCTCGACCAGTTGGTTCGTCGGAAGTTCTTGGGGCGAAAGCATCACTGGCGGCCTGCAGTTTATTAAATGGAACGGCACCACCGATCTAGAGTACCTGCGAATTGACGGCAGCGGCAACATGGGCCTGGGCACGACAGCGACTGCGATCGGTGCACGACTAGATATTTTCGGGACCGGCACGCTGGCAAGTTCGATGATCATTCCGCGCGATACGACCGCCAACAGACCCTCTGTTGGTGTGCCCGGCATGATCCGTTACAACACCACCAGCAACGCCTTTGAGGGTTTTCAAGGCACCAATTGGATTCACTTGGCGAGCACCGTTTCCACCGACACCGATGCGCTGGCGGCTTTGTCCGTGGATTTTTCAAATTCGTTAATGATCGATGCGACGGCGGCGAGTGGCGCTTGCACGACCTTAACGATTGCGGGACTCACCAACGGCGGCACATACACGCTCACAATCCCTAATGCGACGAGCACCTGCTCGACCATCAACGTCCCTGGCGGAATGACGCTAAAAACTCCAACGACTTATGTGGCTGGTCAAGCGGTGACGGGCGGAGTGGTTTACACTTTCTTGCGCAGTGGGAATAATATCTGGATGTCGTCGGTCAATTTCTAGACGTTCGTCCAAGTCGCTTAAGTCTCTCCAAAAAATTTCCGATGGTTACTTTATGGCAGCATCCAACGCAGTTTTTAATCGCCGATTTCCCAGACGTTATTTTCGACGGGGCGTGGGAGTTTTGATCGGCGGCAAATACTTTATGGCCCACGGGACCGAGATCGGCGAGGGCGGAATTAGTTTTAAAACAGATCGCGCTTTACGGATGGGTGCTCTGGTCGTGATCAGTTTTCAAATCCCGGACGGGCAATTTATTTCGGTGCGAGCCGAAATTCGAAATCAAGAAAAGGCGATGGAGGGGCAGGCCGTCTACGGCTGTGCGTTCGACAGTCTTTCGTTTGAACGCAAACGAGAAATCCGCAGCTTCGTGACCAATCGGTCGGAGCACGAAGCTTAACAGATAGACTAATTAAAAATTATTTATTCGCAGTTGGTGAAACGGCGTGGGTGCGTTTCGACAAACGAGCAACGCGGCGAGAAGCCGTCTTTTTTGAAACCGCTCCTTTTGAAACCGCTTTCATGATTCTTGAAGTAAAATCAGACAACGTGGTTTGAACGTCTTTGGCTTTCGCCGTTAAAGCGTCCACCAATTTTCGTTCCGCTGTTTTCACAGTTTTACGAGTTTGGTTGTTGCGAGCCGTTTTTACGACCGTTTGACGGGCACGTTTTTCGGAAGATTTATGGTTTGCCATCGGGGGCCTCCTGAGCCAAGATTTCGAGATATCAACAGACGGGTGTAGATAACATGGCTGATTTACTCGATGCAACAGGAAAGTCGGTAAAGCCAAAGTCCGAACCAAGATCTGTAGCCCTCCAGGCCGCATTAATGTCTTTAGGAACCTTAACAAGCCGGGTTTTAGGCCTGGCCCGAGAGGTTTTGTTTGCCGGCCTGTTTGATCGCTCCATCACCGATGCCTGGTACGCGGCCTTTCGCTTGCCAAATGTTTTCCGGCGTTTGTTTGGCGAGGGGGCTTTGGCCGTCAGTTTTATACCCGTTTTTGTCGAAGCCGAAAAAGACAGCCCCGAGCGCGCAAAAAATTTAGTAAATGCTTTTTACACGCTTTTTCTGATCCTGCTCTCAACGGTCACCGCCATCGGCGTGATCTGGCCCGAGCCCTTTTTTAATCTGCTTTTAGACCAGGCCTTTATTAACGATTTTGTAAAATATGAACTAACGCTTCAGATGGGCCGAATCATGTTCGGCTACATTTTTCTGGTGTGTTCTTATGCCTATTTCATGGCGATTTTAAATTCCTTGGGCAGTTTCGGGCTACCGGCCGCGGCGCCAACTTTGTTTAACGTCGCGATGATTGTTTCCACGCTTTGGCCGTCCGAATGGACCCAGTGGCGCGGACAAGCTTTGGCCTGGGGCGTGATTGTTGGTGGTGTTTTACAAATTGTCGTTTTAATCCCGGCTTTGATTCAACG
>JAYUPS010000252.1:0-3007 GCA_043759945.1 Bdellovibrio sp. | reverse complement strand
AACATTCAAAGCTCTTCAAGATCCAAATATTAACATACTAATGGCAATCAGATGGCTTCACAGAAAGAAAAGGTTTGCTGAAAAGTAAAAGTGAAGAGAAGAAACGAGCTTTGAAAAATTTTAAGGAGCACTACAGTGACCTTAAAAAGAAATAGCCTTTTATTTTTGGTTGCAGTTTTTTTTCAGGTTGCATTTCTTCAGCTTACAAAGTTGACAGTCAGGGTGAGGGAAGGACTCAGATCTTGGTTACTCGGGACAGAGTAATTCTTGAGTGTTACCGTCTTACAGATTACGCCGGAGATATAAAAGAGGCGCATCTTTTTTCAATGTATATTTTGGATGAGGACAAAACTGTTCTTACGGTCAGCCAAGGGAATATTTTAGGCAAGGAAGACTGCCTCAGAAGAATAAATAAAATCGGCAAGATTTTGAAAAGCGGAAATAAGATTTTTATTGGTGGCATGGGCAATTTAAACAAACCTCGTGAAATTTCGGAACGTCGCTATTCGTTCCAAGGTCTGGGACAATTCTCAGAGAACGGGCGGAACTTACAGTTCATGACCGTATGGAACGATAGGGGCATGTGCTATAACGCTTATTCAGGTGACCAAAAACCATGCCCAAGTGACGAGTTTCCGATCCTAAAGTAGTGATTTGGGATACAATCCGACGGGCCGTCTGTTGATTTGCGGGAATCAGGACCTAAGTTTTTCCCTTTGCGCAGGAGAGAGCTTATTCATCAGGATAGGATCGTCGTGAAGAATACGGATGGTAAGTTTTGATAGAAATTCAAACCATTGGTCGGATGAGTAAGGTAAGCGATTGCAGTGGGAGAGGACGCCTCCATAAAATTCGGGCTCGCGGCGTCCGATCTTAACCAAACTTCGATGAAGGTCTTCGCGTGCTCGACCTTCGGCTGACTTTAGAACCAGGTCGATCATTGCTCGCGTTTCACCGTAAGACAAAGTCATGAAAATCTCCTGCCGTCCGATACGCAAGATATGGACAAGCAACTTGTACGATGGAAACCAGTGAAGGGAGTCCGGCATCATGCGGGAGATCCGACAGTTCCGGAAATCATCGACAATGCCTATCGCCGAACATTGATTACTCGAATTTTGTCCATGGAAAAGAAAACAGGCCTTTCTCTCGAAAAAGCTGTGTTCATGGCCGAAAAGACCTCTCGCGAAGCCTTCTTCAATGGACGGATGGGTACTGATCCTGGTCAGAGTTTTTGGTACTTCTCAAATTTCGTCGATTGGATCTCAAGCCTGGGATATCACATCGATTTGACCGGAGATGAATTCGAGCCCGTGACGCCAATTTCATTGATAGACTGTTAGGTGCCCAAGGGACGAGTTTCCGATCGTGAAATAGAGACCTGTGCATCAATCTTAATTGTCCGCTGAAGATAGATGGTAGACAAACTCGTCGCCTGTGAGATCAATGTGAAAGCCGGAATCTGAGATGAATTGGACGAAGTTTTCGTAGTACCAATTAACCTTCTTCGCATCTAAAGCCTTCATCGCTTCAATCTGTTTTTCGGTATTCAACTTAATAGCTCTTTCAAAAGATATCGGATCTTTAGGTTTCATATTCAGGATGGCCTCAAGGAGAAGGCCTTTGTAATCCCGTGAGATGATGTCCGGCGAATCGCATTGGAAATCCAGACCTCGAACATTTTTGCAGGTGACTGGCTTCCAGTACAAAGAACGTGCAGTCATGATCTTTGCTTCGGTTTTTTTTGTCTAAACCTGAAGGATTCTATGACCCTGGAATATGTGCCGACTCAATTTATTATCGACCTGGTTTTAGAAGTAATGCCTGCGCAGGCTGCTGACAAAGTGAACATGGCCCTTAAGAAAATGGATCGGACTCGACCGGAATTTTATGAGGGCGTGATCAAACACGGTCCGTTTATGACCTACACCTCGGCCCAGTGGCTCGACTTTCATCGAAAGGTCCCGCACTGGCGCTTGAGGGCAGCGAAAGCCTTGATGGACAAGTTGTCGCCGCGCCACCGTGAAGTGCTGGAGGGTTAAGGGATGTTGCGGATTTGCCCACGCCTGGTTTTGTGTAAACTTACTGAATTCAACGGGTTTTTTTAGCCCGGCTTGGTTATCATTTTTTTCGGCCGTCAGGGGGAATGGGGATCGAGTTTTACGTACTTTTTAATGCACTGGTTTATCTAGAAACAAGGAATTCTGAATCAATTGAATGCGACAACTGCTGAATTGGCTTTTACGCGTACGTTCTCATTTTATACGGCAAGTGTCCGACGTCAGAAAATCTTAACAAAACCAACTTTCCCTTGTCGTCAATTCTGATTGCAGTCAAAGATGCATTCATTACATCCAATGCTTTCCAGTTCTTTGCTGGATCAATTTTAAGAGACTTGCAGACCCAATGTCGGATGACATTGCCATGGGCGATAACCACTTCACAACTTTGGCCTTCCGTCGGGATTTTAAAAATAAAATCAAAAGCCTTGTCACGGTGTAGTTCAGCGGTTTTTGCCTTTTTCCGAATCTTCAACATTTCAGTCGGAGAACATTCTTTATTTATCTTTTCAAAAAAGCCCTGTGTTCCTGGAAGAAAACCTTCGCAGAAAAAACGTTTACTCAAAAATTTTAATTTAATCTTTGCGCCAATGATCCCTGCCGTCTCCCGCGCGCGAGGCATCGTGCTAGAATAAAGCTTCGAGGGCTTGAGTGGCCTAATACCTTCGGCGGCCAACTCTGCCTGTCGACAGCCAACTGGAGTCAATTTCTCAGGACCATATTGAGTTTGTCCATGCCGGACAAAAATCACCGTCCGATAAATTTTCGATTTCAAATCCTTCATTTCCTAAACTTTAATAGTCGTAAACCGACTTGTCCACATAGGGAATGTTTCGAGCCAGCTCCTAGGATAGCAATCCTTTGACCTTTAGTTTTAGGAGCTGAATCTGACTTTGGCATCAGGTTAAGGCTTCGAGGAAAAGAGGGGGTAATTCTATTAAATCCCA
>JAYUPS010000251.1:0-7738 GCA_043759945.1 Bdellovibrio sp. | reverse complement strand
GACCGCGCCGATGCAGGGAAATTACGGCGTTAATCGCCACAGCTGGGAATCAAAAAGATATTGGATCGAAGGCTTCATCGCCCTCGACGTGCAAGAGTCCGGACGCGACAGTCAATGGATAGATCGATTGCGCGAAGAAAATATTCCCTGCCTATCTGATTTAGATACTCGCCAAATTACTTTGCGTTTGCGCGAGGGGGGAACGCCCTGGGGGGCACTGGTGGAAGCCGAAACTCCCGAGATCGCCCAAAAGATTGCCCAGGAACTTATTCCGAAAGCCAAACTCAAAGACAAAGACTGGGTTTGGCTGGCCTCTCGTCGAGAAATCGTAAGATTTCCCGGCCTTAAGCCCGAGGGACCGCGAATTGCCCTCTTGGATTTTGGGAGTAAAGAAAATATTTTGCGCGAGTTGAAACACCGTTGCCGCGAAGTCATCGTTTTTCCTTCGCGAGCTTCGGTTCAAGAAATTATGGATACCAAACCCGACGGACTTCTTTTGTCGAATGGTCCCGGTGATCCCGCGGCCGTGGAAAAGGCTCCCGCCACCGTTCGCGAGCTGCTGGGAAGATTACCCATCTTTGGGATTTGTATGGGGCATCAGATCTTGGGTCTTTCTTTGGGCGCAAAAACTTATAAATTAAAGTTCGGGCATCGCGGCGCCAATCATCCAATTCAAGATACTTTGCTAAACCGCGTGTACATGACGAGCCAAAACCATGGCTACGCCGTGGATCCCAAAACCCTTCCGGCCGACATGAAAGTCACGCACACCAATTTGAACGACCAAACGGTTGCCGGGATGTGGTCACCAGAAAGAATGTGTTTGGGAATTCAGTTTCATCCGGAAAGTCGACCGGGTCCTCATGACTCCGCCATCCTGTTTGATTTTTTTGTTAACGAAGTTAACAAAAATAAAATGCGTGATCTGTCACCGAAACCGGAGCTCCGATGATCGTTGAAGTAAAGGCCACCGAGAGAGCTTTCGCCGATTTGGTTCAAAAGGTTTTGTCTTTTTTTGGCGGTCCACAGTTTAAAGACGAAATCGAAGCTGGCAAGAAGGACTTTTTCAAATCCTTTAGCGTGCCCGAGGAGACTTCGGCTTTGTTTGAATTACGTATGTCTCAGTTTTATGATTGGTACTTTTATTCGCGGCCGCTCGCCGGCTACGGGCAAAGTCCCTTGTGGTCGATGTTTCAAACTCGGGAACTGCGGTTTTCGCCAGAAGAAATGGCGCTCGTCGAAGAACTGAAGAAAAATCGGCACAGTCTTTTTGAAATCGTAAAAATTAAAGACGACAGTCTGATCATTCGTGACCTGTTGAAAAACGAGAAGCTGACTTTGCCATCACCCAATTTCGCGTTTGAGCCGGACTTGGATGAAATTTTTGAAGCTCGTATAATCCCTCACCAGAACTATTGGGTGTTCTCCAAAGGGTTTTGTTTTCATCCGTCCCAAAGTCGTTCCTACATTTTGTCTGAAATTAAACGCCATCGCAAAGATCCGGATCTGAGCCAAGAAGATCTAATGCTGCGCTTGTTGAAAATGAATTTGCGCATGGATCAATACAAACACGTACCCATCGAGAATATTTATGCCGAAACGCCATGATATAAAAAAAATCCTTATTATCGGTTCTGGCCCTATTGTGATTGGCCAAGCTTGCGAATTCGATTATTCGGGTACCCAAGCCTGCAAGGTCCTCATGAAAGAAGGCTACGAAGTCGTCTTGGTGAATTCAAATCCGGCCACGATAATGACCGATCCCGAAATTGCCACGCGGGTTTACGTGGAACCACTCAAAGTAGAATTTTTAGAAAAGATCATCGAAAAAGAGCGGCCTCAGGCGGTGATTCCAACTTTGGGTGGACAGACGGCACTGAACTTGGCTTTGGAGCTTCACGATCAGGGTATCTTGCAAAAATACAATATCGAACTTTTGGGGGCTGATCCGACGGTTATTCGGGCTGCCGAAGACCGCGAAATTTTTCGCGGCATTCTTGATCTGGTTGGAGCCAAGTATCCGGCCAGCCGCATGGTCCGTACTTTTGAACAGGGCATGCAAGCGGCCGAAGAGCTGCAATATCCGATCATCTTAAGACCCAATTTTACCTTGGGTGGTGGCGGCGGTGGAATAGCTTATTCTCCGCAAGAGTTCGAGCCGATGATCGCTTACGCATTGAACGAGAGCCCGACCACCGAAGTTTTAGTCGAAGCCAGTATTTTAGGTTGGAAAGAATTTGAACTGGAAGTTATGCGTGATGCTGCCGGTTCTTTTGTGGTTGTTTGCACGATCGAAAATTTCGACCCCTGCGGCGTGCACACGGGGGACAGTATCACTTTTGCCCCCCAGCAGACTTTGTCGGACGCGGAATATCAGGCGATGCGGGATGAAGCCTACTTAATTTTAAATCAGGTCGGCGTCCAAACCGGAGGCGCCAACATTCAATTTGCGGTTCATCCTCAGACGGGTGAGCGTGTGGTGATCGAAATGAATCCCCGGGTGAGCAGATCTAGCGCTTTGGCCAGCAAAGCCACCGGTTTCCCGATCGCAAAAATCGCGGCCTTGCTCGCAGTGGGATATCATTTGAACGAGATCAGAAATGACATCACCCAAAGTACACCCAGTTGTTATGAACCGGCTTTGGATTATGTCGTGACGAAAATTCCTCGCTTTGCATTCGAGAAATTTCCTGGAGCCAAAGATTTGCTCACCACCCAAATGAAAAGTGTCGGCGAGGTTATGGGTATCGGGCGTACGTTGCAAGAGTCTTTCATGAAAGCTTTGCATTCGCTCGAGATGTCCATTGAGGGCGTTCCGGATATTTCCATGGAACTCGAAAAGATTTCCAGCCCCAACAGCCAAAGAATATTTCATATCTTCCAGGCTTTCCGAGACGGTAAAACGGTCGCCGAGATCGAAGCCTTAACTCAGATTCACCCTTACTTTCTCGAAAAGATTGCGGACGTCATCGTCAGTGAGCAGACTTTGGCGAAACTCGAACTGCGAAGTTTAACCAAACAGTCCCTAACTTCCTACAAGCGCAAGGGCTTTTCGGACGGCCGAATCGCAAAAATTTTAAAATCCACGGCGGAAGAAGTTTTCAAAAAACGGCAAGAGCTGAAAGTGCAGCCGGGATATTCCCTCGTTGACACCTGTGCCGGAGAATTTAAATCCCAGACACCGTACTTTTACTCCAGCTATTGGACCCAAGATCGCGCTTCTTTAGATTTAACGAAAAAATCGAATCCCATTGCTATTATCGGCAGTGGCCCGAATCGCATCGGCCAAGGGATCGAGTTTGATTATTCGTGCGTGCGTGGGGTCAAGGCTTTTCAGCGGGCGGGATATCCGGTCGTCCTGGTCAATTCGAATCCCGAAACAGTTTCGACCGACTACGACACTTCGGACATTCTCTTTTTTGAGCCTTTGACTCTCGAACACGTCGCGGAAGTTTTTAGCTACGTTCAACCGATGGGTTTCGTTGCTCAATTGGGCGGTCAGACGCCGATCAATATTTCGGAAGCGTTGGTCGGTCGCGGCTTTAAATTAATGGGTTCCTCGCTCCAGGCTATTGATCTGGCGGAAGATCGCGGCTCTTTCGCCAAGCTTTGTCGCGAACTCAACTTGGAAGTTCCCAAGTCCACCATGACCGGAAAAATCGAAGAGGCCTTAAAATTTGTTTCTGAAATCGGCTATCCCGTGATCTGTCGTCCCAGTTACGTTATCGGTGGCCGCCGGATGGAAGTCGTTGAGAGCGACCAAGAACTTCGTTCTTATTTTGATCGACACCACGAGGTCGTCTCTGTGAATAAACCCTGTTTAATTGATCAATTTCTCGAGGGGGCGTTAGAATGTGACGTCGATCTGGTGCGCGGCGTTGATTGGTATCAAATTGGCGGCATCGTCGAACATATCGAAGCGGCCGGGGTTCACTCGGGCGACAGCATGGGTGTGTTACCGCCACAGCGGCTCAAAGACGAGACTTGTGACTTGATTGAAGCGATGGCTATTCGCCTGGCGGACCGCATGGAAATTATTGGCCATCTTAATTTGCAGATTGCGGTGAAAGACGACGTGCTTTTTGTGCTCGAAGCCAATCCGCGAAGTTCGCGCTCGGTGCCCTTTATCGTCAAGGCTTCGGCCGTTCCGTTGGTTGATCTGGGAGTGATGGCGATGCTGGGGAAGAAAAAATCCGAAGTGGCTCCCTACCTCAAGGACTGGAAAGACTCAACCTCGGTGGCGGTGAAAGGGGTCGTGTTTCCGTTCAAGAAATTTAGCGAAGCCGATTCAATTTTAGGTCCTGAAATGAAATCCACCGGGGAAAGCATGGGCTCGGGTTCGACCTACTCGGAAGCATTAATGAAGGCTTTGATCTCAAGTCATATCAAGTTGCCCAGTTCGGGCGAAGTTTTTTTCTCGCTTCGCGAAAAAGACAAAACCAAAATGCTTCAATACGCCAAGAAGTTACAGGGTATGGGCTACACGATTTCCGCAACGGCCGGAACTTCGAAGTACTTCTCCGAGAACGGCATTTCAACTCTGGCGCTCCGGAAAGTTCACGAGGGCCGACCGCACTGTGTAGACCGTATTCGCTCCGGAAACATTGCCTTTGTGGTGAATACAACCCGCGGTAAAAATGCGATCGAGGCCAGTTTTGATATTCGCCGGGCCTGCACCAATTTGGGAGTGCCTTGTTTGACCGAAACCGATACGGCCGAGGCCTTTATGTTGGCCCTAGCGGCATCAAGATCTGGAAAATTTGAAGTGACACCGCTGCGGCCTTCGATAAAAATCTAAGCATGGTTCTGCAGGTCGAACATCTTAACAAAACTTTCAAGGGATCCTTGACGGAAAAACCCCGCCAGGTTCTGGCGGACGTTGGCTTCTCGGTACGCCAGGGCAAGACGACGGGTTTTGTGGGAGTTAATGGTTCGGGCAAGACAACCTCACTCAAATGTCTGCTCGGATTTTTAAGGCCTGACCCAAATCCGAAAACTCAGATCAAATTTTTTAACGAAAATGCAAATTTACAAAAGTTTAAATCACGCATCGGATATTTGCCGGAACGTCCGTTCTTGTATGAATTTCTCACCGCCAAGGAATTTTTAAATTTTCACTGGCAGTTGGCGGGCAACGCGGCGGGTTTTCAATCAAAGTGTGACCAGGTTTTGCAACGGGTGAATTTGCCAGGAATACAGAACAAGCGTCTTCGTCAATTTTCTAAGGGAATGATGCAAAGAATTGGATTTGCCCAAGCGCTCATTAATTCTCCGGAATTTCTAATTTTGGATGAACCCATGTCGGGTCTCGATCCCGACGGAAGATTTTTGATCAAAGAAATTATTAAGCAAGAGTCTCGTCGGGGCACGACTATTTTTTTTAGTAGTCACTATTTAGGGGACATCGAGGAGCTCTCCGAAGATCTGATTATCATCGATCAAGGACGCATCATCTATTCGGGCCTGACCGCCGACTTGGTGACCAAGTACTCCCCCCAATACCGGGTGACGTGGAAAAATCCCAAAATGACCAGCAATATCGAAGAAAAAATAGACGTCAAACTATTGGCCGAACGTATCTTGCAAGAGTCTAAGAACCAGTCCGAAATTTTGCATATTTCTCCGGACTTTGTCGCGCTGGAAGCGGCTTTCCACGCTCTTCGCGGAGCCAAGGACAGTGGATCGTGACTTCGCAGGTCATTGTAATCGCATGCAATGCGCTCCGAGAAATGGTCCGAGACAGGACCTTTTCAATTTTATTTTTTGGGGCTCTGGTCTTGGTGGTCATTTCAAGTCTTTTGGGATCACTCTCACTCGATGAACAGCGAAGGATCTTGGTGCACTTGGGGTTTGGATCCATCCATTTGAGCGCTTTGGGAATCGTGCTTTTTCAAGGGGCTTTTGCACTTCAAAAGGAAATCGACAAGCAAACTTGTTTGATGGTGCTCGTTCGTCCCGTCAGCCGATTTCAATTTTTGCTCGGTCTTTGGTTGGGAGTTTTGATCTTGTTGCTCTCGCATATTGTGCTGCAGTCTTTTTTTCTTTGGGTCCTTTTGGGATTTGGTGCCGCGCCCGAAAGATTTCTGCAAGTTATGCTGGGAATGATGACCGAAATGGCGGTGATTTTGAGTTTTGTATTTTGGATCGTGCAAGGAGTTCGCCCGATTGTCGGGATTTTCTCGGGCCTGGCGCTGTTTTTAGTGTCAAACTGGCTCGAGGAACTGCAATTTCTGGCTGAGAAATCCAAGGATCAAGGGCTCAAACTTATGTCGACGGCCCTTAGTTTTCTTTTTCCAAATCTTTATGTTTTGAATTGGCGTTCGGAAGCATTTTTGTTTCAAAATATCGAGCGCAGTGAGAACGTGTTGCTGATTTCTCTTCATTTTCTAATGTGGATTGTATTGTTTTTAAGTTTAGCCCGATGGGCTTTTCAACGGAGGGATCTTGCTTGATTTAATTCCAACTCCGTTAGCGACATTTTTTTTCTTTTTCATGGGTGCCATTTTCGGAAGCTTTGGCAATGTCTTGATTCTTCGAATTCCTAAGGGCGAAAGTGTCGTTAAACCCCGCAGTCATTGCGCAACTTGCAAGGCGCAAATCGCTTGGTACGACAACCTTCCAATCCTGACTTGGTTTATTCTTAAGGGTCGTTGCCGCCGGTGCGGGGCTCCTTTTTCTATTCGTTATGCGATCGTTGAATTGCTGGCGGGTTTGCTCCTTGCCGGCGCTTTTTTGCGGTATGGATGGAGTTGGAATTTTATCGAAATGATGCCATTTCTGCTGGGGCTTTTAGTTGTTTCCGTGATTGATCTCGATCACTTTTTGTTGCCCGACGTTTTTACACTCTCGGGGATCGTGATTGGTCTTGTCGGTGCTTTTTTGAATCCCGAACGTTCTTGGCTCGACTCTGTTTTTGGAGTGCTCATGGGCGGCGGATTTCTTTGGACCCTGGCCTATTTTTACTTTCTTTTGCGCAAAGAGGACGGCATGGGCGGCGGCGACATTAAATTGCTCGCATGGATCGGCGCTGTTTTGGGTTGGAAATCGATTCCTTTTGTCATTGTGGTCGCGAGCGTGACGGGAAGCGTGGTCGGAATCTACGTGGCCGTTCAGCAAAAAAAAGGGATGAAGGCCATGATCCCCTTTGGTCCCTACCTAGCCCTTGGTGCAGTTTTGTATGTGTTTGCGGGCGAAAGTCTAGCTCAAGGAGAGCTCAATTGGCTCTTTCCCTTTATGTACGATGGTCCGTAAAAGCCAGACCTGACCTCTTACTTTTGACAATGTCGCTCGGGGATTCAATACTTTAAGCGACGGTACCGCCAGTCTTATGACTTGGAGGTATGGACCATGATGGTCCGACAGTCTTTGGTAGAGAGGTTTCATATCGCACTCTTTGGTGGAAACAAAGTCATCGGACTCGACATCGGTTCGAGTTCCATCAAAATTGCAGAGCTTGACGTTAGCCGCAGTGGTGGCAAGCTGGTCAACTTTGGAATCATTCCCACCCCCTCGGGGGCGCTCAACGGCGGCGATATCGCTGACATAAATACTTTGTCATTTGCAATCCAGTCTTTACGCCAAGAAATCAGAGCCTCTAGAAACACGGCCGCGGTCGGTATGTTTGGGACGGCCGTCATCGTTAAGAAGATTACCATTCCCCGAATTGAGCTTAAATTGGTTGCCGACCAGGTGAAATGGGAGTCCGAGCAATACATTCCCTTTGATCCGAATTCGATTG
>JAYUPS010000250.1:0-3016 GCA_043759945.1 Bdellovibrio sp. | reverse complement strand
TCCGCCATCGACATCTAAGATCGCGCCCGTAGTCCAACCAGACTCGGCAGCGCTTAAGAAATAAACCGAATGAGCCACATCCATCGGAGTGCCAACACGATTCATCGGTTGCAAACTCTTCATCTGGTCTAAGACTTTGTTTTTCTCAGTGGGATCCATGTCGTGAAACGAGTGAATGGGCGTGTCGATGATCCCGGGACAAACGCAATTAACCCGCGTTTGCGGGGCCAATTCTTTGGCGAGCGCGCGGGTCCAAGAAACCATCGCGGCTTTGCTGGCCGCATAAGCCGAGGTCTCTGGAATCGATTTGTGAGCCAGGGTCGATGACACATTAATGATCGCCGATCCGGCGCGCGCTTTGAAGGTGCCGGCCAACCCTTCGGTAAGTTCCACGACGCCAAACAAATTGGTTTCAAACATTCTTCGCCAGAGCGCTTGATCGGGCTTAAGAGAATGATTCTTCTCAAAGACGCCGGCGTTGTTCACCAAGACTTGCAGATGGGGCAACACTCTTAATTGTTGAATTAAATTTTGTATAGATTTTGAATCGGTTAGATCACAAAGCAGTATCGAAGACGGTGCGCTCAGGCTTTTTTGAGTTTCCGATAATTTATCTGGATTTCGCCCGATCAAAAGTATTTCAAATCCCTTGTCGGCAAAGACGTGCGCGCACGCGCGACCAATTCCACTGCCGGCCCCGGTGATTGCGACTGATTTTTTTTCCATGCACGCAAAATAGTAGCTCGAGGCTGAAATTTCAAGTTTCGAAGTGTTTTCACCGAGAAGACATCCAGTGAAAACACCTTTGTTAGCTTATTTTTATCGCCATTTTGCCCTGGGCCTGGTGTTTGGCCTGGTCAGCGGCGGCTTTTTTAGCTGGCTCGTAACTTAAGCTCTTAGTTTAGGCTGGTTTTTTTGAAAGCATGTAGCCTTGAAACTTCTTGTCGAAGTCACGGGCCTTGCTGCCGGAAGCCGTTACCAAACCCCATTTAAACCATGCAAAGTGCTCGTTGCAAAAGCCCGCGCGATCGGGTTTCTTTTTGCAATCTTCGGATTTGCACTGATGTTCACCGACGGCTCCTTGGGGAGCGCCCGGATTTTGTGGACCATTGCCTTTTGCCATATTGTGACTCCTTTGAATGGATAAACCATTACCTTGGTACAGTTCTTATCGGCACCAACGTCGGGGAGTTGAGGGGGGTCTAGTCAGGTCTATTCTTTGGTCCAGGTTTTCGTTTTTAAATGCAACTGAGATAAGTCCAAACCGTTAATCTCATTCAGAGACCAACCGGTCCACTGGGTTTTTGCTAAAATGGTAAATTCGATGGGACCCGTGGGAATCAGGACCTGTTCTTGGCGCAAGATTTCAAGAGCCCGGCGGCAGTGACGGACTCTTGTGGTGCGCCTTTGCTCGCTTTTCATTTTTTCCACGATCGATTGGAATTCTAAATTCTCAAAATCGATGTAATTCTCGGCGGCTCCCGGAAGAAAGTTTTCTAAAATAGCTTGGCAGGAGGGCCGATCCGGCGCCAGACCTTTGCGAAAAAAAGTGAGCTTCCGCTCTTGGATTTTTTCCAGGAAGGTTTTGTTTTCAAGTCCATTGAGAGTCAGTTTCCAGTTCCATTTTTCCATCAAAAAACTTTGCAACCATTCAAACAACCGAATGTTGTCGTCCACGTTTTGGCTAAAAGATAAATTAAGAGGCAATAATAACGAGGCGTCCGGTTTTTCGGTGACGCTGTCGGGAAAACAAACCAAGCCGCCGGTCCAAGCCGGCGGCAACCCAAAGCAACCCGGTCGAACTTTGGAAGCCAGAAGTTTCTGCATATCTTTGTAAGGCAAATGGGAAGATAGAAATTCCCTGAAGTTCTTGGTTTTCGGATCTTTCGCGAATTCTTTGGCGTAGCCAAGATAGTCGAAGCGAATTTGTGGAATCATTTTAAATTCGGGATTATCTTTATATTTCGGAATAAAAAGCGTGGGAAGCCGGCGTAGAAAGCTCAGTTCCTGATTTTCGTAAAGTTTAAGCGCCACGTTGTCTTCGCCCTGAAAAATAATTTCTAAATTCGGCCGGGCCTTGTGCCCGCGGGCATAAAAAGGATTCGGCACCAGACGGATTTTTTCCCCCGCCGCCCAGTCGTTAAATTTGTAGGCTCCCGTGCCGATGATTTCTTTGCCCTGGCCCTGTTTGAAGGGAGACAGAAGCGGATTGATCAGGCGCAGGGGAAATTCGGCATCGGGGGCGATCAGGTGAAACGCCAAGCCCGATTTGGTGGGAAAAACTCCAAAAACGCTCCCGGGAGGACTTTTTCCTTTAAAAATTTCCAAGGCTCCTTGAATTTGAAACAAGTCCGTTGCCAGCGGAGAGACGGCCTTTGGATCAACAGCTTTTCTAAGATGCTCAATAAAATCTTGGACCGAAAGGGCGGATCCATCCGAAAACTTTAAGTTCTTGCGAAATTTACAATCCCAACGCCGTAGATCAGAGCTTTCGCAATCTTGCAAAAAACCGGGGGCGATTTTTCCATTTTCCCAACGTAAGGGAGGTTCAAATAGCTGAGACGTGATGTAACCGGAATTCGAAGTTTTTTGCCGCAAGGGACTTAAGCTCTCCGGTTCACGAAACGTGTGGAATCGAAAAGTTGTTGTCTCTGCGGCAAAAAGACTCGGGCTCTGGACTAAGACGAATAAAAAACTAGCCCAGTTCCATTTTCGCGATGGTTTGTAACTGCATGTTGGTTGTGCCTTCGTAGATTTGGCCGATCTTGGCGTCTCTCCAGAATTTTTCAACCGGGTACTCCTTGGTGAAACCATTTCCACCCAACAAATCAATGGCTTTAGAAGTGATGTGCTCGGCCGCACGCGAAGCAAACAATTTGGCCATCGCGGCAGACTCGATAAAATCAAGTCCGGCATCTTTTAATCGAGCGGCGTTGTAAACCATCAAACGCGCGGCTTCCAGCTCGGTGCGCATCTCGGCCAATTGAAATTGCACCCCTTGAAATTGCCCGATGGC
>JAYUPS010000249.1:0-3025 GCA_043759945.1 Bdellovibrio sp. | reverse complement strand
AAAGCGACCCGAAAAACTGGGAAAGCAAATTTCCCTTTCCCGCTTTTTATACATGGCTCTTTATCCCGAAAAATTTGAAGATCGCGTATTGTGCGAATTGACTCCACCCTTTGCCGACGAGGGACGAAGTGAATTTTGGGAGGCTCTCGGACGACGATTTACTGGCCTTCCCTACCACGAAGCCGATTTTCTAAGTCAGAACAACCGTGAATTTATCGCCACGCTTTTTCCGGAAGATGATATTTATCTTTGTTTGCTCGATGCCAAAGCCCGCCTGGTCCTGGGTCGCGTGGCCGAAGCAACAAAACCAGCGCAGCATTTGTTGGAAAGTATTGGATTTAAATACCTTAACGAGGTCGATCCCTTTGATGGGGGCCCGCATTTTGGCGCGAAAATGAAGGATATTCTTCCGATCAAAATGGGGAGAAAATTAATTGTTTCCGAGTTCCGCGATCCAAAATTTGAGAAAAGTGGATTGGTCGGATGTGTTACGGGGCCGAACGACGAATTTAGTGCCGGATTGACGACTTATGAAGAGCGCGACGGAGAAATCGCATTGCCTTCGAAATTTATTAAAACATTCGATTTGGAAATGGGACAAACAATTTTCTGGGCGCCGGCTTATTATCCAAAGGCCGAGAAAGAAGATGTATGAGTAAAACGATCAGCTATTTAGGCGACTACATTAATGGCGCTTTTGTCCCGGTTCGAAAGGGCGACGGGGTCATTAAAGATCTTAGTCCCGCAGATTTAACCGATCTCGTCTGCGAAGTTCCGTTCTTAAATGACCATGTCGATCTGGCGGTCGAGGCCGCAAGAAAAGCTTTTCCGGCTTGGGCCCGTCGTCCGATGGACGAGCGAAAAAAAGCACTGCTTCGGTTAAAAGAAGTGTTCGAAGCCCATATCGAAGAATTCGCCGAAGTCATCGCGCGAGATACAGGCAAGGCACTGTGGGAATCCAGAACCGAAGCCACGGGTTTGGGCCAGAAAATTGATATAACAATTAACCATTCTTTAAAATTGGTCCAAGAAGACCGCATTCCCAACGCACTTCCGGGCGTCGAAGGCATCACGCGTTTTAAAGCCCGCGGTGTTATGGCGGTGATTGGGCCTTTTAATTTTCCCGCGCATTTACCCAACGGTCATATTATCCCTGCATTGCTCATGGGAAATACCGTTGTTCTAAAGCCGTCGGAGCAAACGCCGGCGGTGGGCCAGTTTTACGCCAAGATCTTTGAAAAAGCAGAGTTTCCACCCGGCGTGTTTAATATGGTTCAAGGAACTTCCGAAGCCGGACGCAAATTGGTCCTGCACGACAACGTTGACGGAATTTTATTCACCGGTTCTTACGAGGTCGGACTAAAAATTAAACAAGAGACCGCCACCCACTACTGGAAAATTTTGGCGCTCGAGATGGGTGGAAAGAATCCGACAATTGTTTGGGAGGACGCCGATTTAGATAAAGCCGTCTACGAAACGATCGTGGGTGCGTTTATGACCTCGGGTCAGCGTTGCGCTTGCACGAGTCGCGTTTTCGTTCACAAAAAGGTATCCGAGCAGTTTACGGATCGGTTTTACGAGGCCGCAAAAAAGTTGTCGATCGGGCATTGGTCAGAAAATCCATTCATGGGTCCCCTAATTAATGAAAGTTCGGTCGAGAAATATTTGCGTTTTCAGGAAATTGCGAAGCGCGAGAACTGCGAAAGCTTAATGCGCGGTAAAGTGTTGGATTTAAAATGGAAGGGGCATTACGTCACACCAAGCATTAATCTTGTGCAAAAGTTTGACCCTTTGTCGGTTTACCAAAAAACGGAAATCTTTGGACCCAACGTGGCGATTCTGCAAGTCGATGATTTCGATCAAACTTTAAGTATGGTGAATTCAACGGGTTTTGGCCTGGTGGCCGCCCTGTTCAGCAAAGATCGCGCCCTGTTTGAAAAGGCCTTGTTTGAGTGCCGCGTGGGATTGTTGAATTGGAATCGTACCACCAACGGCGCAAGCTCCCGACTGCCCTTTGGTGGACTGGGAAAATCGGGAAACGACCGGCCTTCGGCTCACTTTGCGATTCAGTATTGTGCCGTTCCAATCGCCTCGTTGGAAGATCCCACGGGCTTTGATCCCTCCAAAATTTTGCCCGGTATGAATTATCCGCCAGGAGTCAGTACATGAAACGGATGATCTTCCCTGTCGTGTTGGTACTTTTTATTACGGGAATATTTTCCGCGTGGAAGATCTATGACAGTTTTACCTATGGTCCGGCCTCGAGCGGGACTGACGAGGTTATCTACGAAGTTAAGCCCGGCCAGACCCTGACGGGCGTGGCGCAAGATCTTGAAAAGCAAGGGCTCGTAAAAAATGCATCTCTTTTTTTGCTGCTGGCAAAAATTAAGGGCGAGGGCAATCGCATGAAAGTGGGAGAATATCTTTTTATGCGCAACATGACTCCGATGGATGTGCTTTCCACTTTGACCAGTGGGCGATCCGTGGGTCGAAAATTTACCATCAGCGAAGGTTTAAATATTTTTGAGATTTCTAATTTGTATGAAAAACAGGGTTTTGGATCCCGGAAAGAATTCTGGAAATGGATCAACGACCCTGACTTTACGACGGAACTTTTGGGGGAGCGGCAGCTCACTCTGGAAGGTTACCTGTACCCCGAGACCTACCAAATTACGAAATACACTGACACGAAAAGCGTCATCCGGGCCATGGTGGCAAGATTCATGGACGTCTACCGCCGAGAGATTGAACCCCTGCTTGAGGGCTCGCAGTTCAATCGTCATCAAATGGTCACGTTAGCGAGTATCATTGAGAAAGAAACCGGGGCACCCGAGGAGCGGGAAACAATTTCGAGCGTTTTTCACAACCGTTTGAAAATTAAAATGCCTTTGCAAACGGATCCCACGGTTCTTTACGGGAAAGCAAAGCGTTTAAATAAGTACGAAATTAGTATTACGCGCGCTGATCTTTTGGCGCCGACCGAGTACAACACTTACGTTATCAAGTCTCTCCCGCCGGGTCCGGT
>JAYUPS010000248.1:0-3027 GCA_043759945.1 Bdellovibrio sp. | reverse complement strand
CTGCTGGCTATCAAGGCGCCGGCACGGTCGAATTTTTATTACAAGACGGACAATTTTATTTACTCGAAGTTAATACTCGGCTGCAAGTGGAGCATCCGGTGACGGAGATGGTGGTGGGCGTGGACCTGGTCAAAGCGCAGATAAAAACCGCGCAGGGCGAGCCCGTCTTCCCCGAGAAAGATCTTCGATTTCCCAGGGGGCATTCTATCGAGTGTCGCATTTACGCCGAAGACCCCGAGCTTGGTGGCGTTCCCAGCACGGGCACTTTGGGACAAGTCCAGTGGCCCGAAGGCCCCGGTCGTCGGTTTGATTTTGGTTTTGATTCGGGTGACGAAGTAACCCCCTACTACGATTCAATGATCGCGAAAGTAATTGTATGGGATGACACCCGCACTCAAGCGATTGCAAAAATTCAAAGAGTGCTCTCGGAGTCCGTAGTTTTTGGTGTGAAAACTAATATTCCGCTTTTGAAAAGGATCATGGATCATCCCGAATTTGTTAAGGGCACCATGACCACTCGATTTATGGATCACTATTTTGCAGGACCCCTGATTTTTGAACCGCGTTCGGTTCAGCAACTTGAATTTATTAAATTACTGTCGAGCCAGACTCCGAAGACTGATATTCAGCAGCCTGTATCAGGCACAAATTCGTCTCCCACGCCCTTTCAGGGTTTTTGGAGAGGCATCTAAATGAAAATCACCGTTCAGTATCAGGGCCAGGAAAAAATTGTCGAGGCCGAATGGATTCGCGGACAATTTTGGTACCATTTGAATGGTGAAACTCGGGTGTGGGAGCCGGCCTCGCAGAAACGGGGGACCGGAAAAGTTAAGAAAGATCAGATTGTTTCACCAATGCCCGGCAAAGTGACAAAAGTTTTAAAAACTGTCGGCCAGGCCGTGCTTGCCGGTGAAGTTGTTTTAGTTTTGGAAGCCATGAAGATGGAGTATTCCATGAAGGCCGAAGTGGACGGGATAATCGATGAGATTTCGGTCAAAACCGGAGAGCAAACAACCCTCGGAAAAGTTTTGGTAAAAATTAGAATCCCGAAACAGGATGCGATCAAATGACACGCCAGAAAGTACAGATTGTCGAAGTTGCCTTGCGAGATGGTCTGCAAAATGAAGCCATCAACGTTTCGGTCACGAATCGCATCGAACTTGCAACTCGGTTGCTGGAAGCTGGGGTAAATCGTTTGGAGCTGGGGGCTTTCGTGCGGGCCGACCGCGTGCCCCAGATGCAAGGCTCCAAAGAAGTCATTGAACAGTTTTTAAGTACCAAGCCCAAAGGTGGATTCTCGGCGTTGGTGCCGAACGAGCGCGGAATGATCGAGGCTCTAAAAACACCAATCAAAGAAGTCGCTGTTTTTACTGCGGCCTCGGAAAGCTTTGCCAAGGCCAATATTAATTGCAGCATCGAAGAAAGCTTTGAACGATTCGAAGAAGTCTTGAAGCTCGCCAAAAAAAATAAAATAAAAGTTCGCGGATACTTGTCGACTTGCTTTGGCTGCCCCTTCGAAGGCCCGGTTAAAGAAGAGAAAGTTGTCAAGATCGCTACGCGCTTGCTACAGATTGGCTGTTATGAAATCTCTATTGGCGATACCATTGGCGTTGCAAATCCGGATCAAGTTTCGTCGCTGTTTAAAAAACTTAAAAAAACAATACCCCTGGAAAAACTTGCGGGGCATTTTCATGACACCCGCGGTACGGCCCTGGCGAATATCTTGAGAGCTTACGATCTGGGGGTCCGGACCTTTGATTCTTCGCTCGGCGGCTTGGGGGGCTGTCCTTACGCGCCGGGAGCGGCGGGCAACGTCTCCACCGAAGACGTGCTCTACATGTTCCACGGGATGGGAATCAAAACGGGCGTCAACTTAGAGAAAATGATTCAAACAAATCAATGGTTTGCTAAAATTATGGGTAAGACTTTGCCCAGCAAAATGGCCAAAGCCGGAATGTTTCGTCCACAATCCCTAAAACTACAGAATCATTAAATAATTTACAAAGTTTTGACCGAAGTGTCCTTACAGATCGTCTTGCTGTAATAGCACGATGGAAATGCAAACGACGACCGAAAATTATAAAATTAAAGACCACAACTGGCTGATTATTTTGATCTTCAGTTTGCTCTTGTCGACCTTGATTCTGGCTTGGCAATCGCGACCCCAAGTCTGCTTGAGCACCGGAATGAACCTGACCTTGGATATTAAATTGGATACGGGAACTCAGAGAATTGAGGGTTGCGAGCTGCGCAAGTTATTGCCCTTTAATGAATTTGTTTTCGAGCAAATAAACTCGATTAACCGGCGTCTTCGTTACGCAGAAAAAGTTTTGGAGTCTTTCGGTATTGCCGGCGCCCAGATAGGCGCTTTGGCCGTTCTGCAGGAAGAACTCATTAACCAGGGCGGACTCGAAGCAAGAGTGCTGGCGCGGGGACTTTGGAAAAAACCAGCAAAAACGATGACCGAGTTTCGCGAGCGACAATTATTTCAGTCTTCGGTCGATCATTTTTGGTTTGGAAGTCATCGTTCCAAAGACGTGTTTGCCGACTGGGAACTGGCTTTCTGGAACGAAGGGATTCGCAACTCTTTGGATAAAGAGCCGCTTTTTTTAAGAGAACTTGCTCTGCGAGATTGGCACGCGCGATTGTCGACCGGGAAACTGTCTTTTCTTGCGGGCACGCTGGGTTTTTCCCACCGTGTCCAAGCATTAAAAGCGCTCCAACAAGCTGGCTACGACAATAAAACGAAGCGATTACAGTTTCCCAAGGCTATTTTGATTGATTCCTCGCTGAGCCCTGAATCCGTCAAACTCGATGACGTTGCTATTTTTAGCGATGATCGCTTCCGCCCTCAGTTTTCAAAAACTAGTTTTCCGTTGGCCTTGGCGCCGGCTATCAACGTCGGGGAGCTTTTTGTCGTTGTTTGCCGCTGGCCTTATGTCGACGAATTGCAGTTTTCTCGTTTTAACTTTCAAAGTTTGGTTTTAGTTCAAAATTGCGATGCTTGGTCCGACGATGTCGTCAATC
>JAYUPS010000247.1:0-3053 GCA_043759945.1 Bdellovibrio sp. | reverse complement strand
CTTCTTCCAGCTATTCTTTCCATCGTCTTTGAGACCATCAATCTTAACCCGCAATTGGTCGCGGGTCATTTCAGCCTCTTTGATCGCCGTGTCTTTGGCGGCGGTGGAATTTTCCGCGGCTTTGCTCTTTAATTCATGCAATTTCGTTTCGGCCTGGGCCAACTTGACATTGAGTTCTTGTTTGAATGATTCAAAGTCTTTCTGCGCGCCCTTCATCGTTTCCGAAGAAAAAGCCATCATTGCAACGAAAGCTAAAACAACTGCTGGAACCATAATTTCCTACTTTCCGAAAAAATCTCTTAACGAGGGCCAAAGTTTTCTGTTCTTGGCGCGTTTTTCTTTTAAAAACGGCACCCATTCCGCGGACTTTTTTTGATCAATCACCGGAAGCATTTTTACGCCAAAAGAAAGTGCGCCGGCACCCTCGCCCATCGAAAGATCTCTGGGTCCCAATGCCGTTAACATCTCGGGCCCAAAAAATGTTCCGGCAACCAGTTTTTCTTTTTCTTGAAGCTCACCCACCAAAATGACATTAGAGAGCTGTCCCCACAAAGTTTTTCCCAGCGGTAAGATCGACTCACCCGGTCCGGGCCGGCCGGCCGCCGCCACCACCACGTGACCATCAGAAATTTTCTTTGCAAGGTGGTCTAACAGAGGTCGATCGTTTTTAGTTGCCCCGCGATTCCAATTGATGACAAGCAAAGACCCGTCGAGGGTTTGTTTCAGCAAAGTTTCAGAAATTTTCGACGGATCAAAATTGCCCGCAGGATCGTAGGGCGTGATATTCTCGATGGTGCAGGCCGAGCACGATTTCAAGGCCTCTTGCATGGAAATCAGGCGCTTGCTTTCAAACTCGGCCTTGCTGGCCGGATCTAGGACCTTTAAGGTGGCACTCAGAGCGACGGAGGTCCCCATAATCGACATCAAAAACCAGAAGCTAGAAAATTTAAGTATTATTTTATTCACGATCCTCAGTTTCAGGTTGATGCTACAGATCTGGCAACAAAACTCTCTTCGGATTAACAGGCTATGTCAGACTTAAAGGCTCAGAACTTATTCGTATTGCCTCCACGTATAGACCTGATCGTCGATGGTGATGATTTTTTTAAAAAAAACATCGCCGCGATCGACAACGCCAAGACCGAAATCTTGTTCGAAACTTATATTTTTGCGATGGACGAGATTGGGAAACAGGTGTTGGAGAGTTTGGGTCGTGCCGCTCAGCGGGGAGTTCGGGTTCATCTTTTGTTGGACGGTATTGGATCGGCTTTGTCGCACGGGGATATCTTGGACTTCTGCAACCGCCACCAAATTCCGGTTCGATTCTTTCATCCAATTCCCCGGGGAAAGCTCGGATATTTTTCACTCGAGATTCGGAAATGGATTAAGTTTGTAGCCGCATTTAATAATCGAGATCATCGGAAAGTAACCTTGGTCGATCAGGAAGTTGTATTTATCGGAAGTTTTAATATCACCAAAGTCCACAGCCGAAAATACTCAGGATCCTTGGCTTGGCGGGACACCGCCGTCACTTTGAGATGCTCCACCTTTGATCCGGAACTTCATCGCCTGCGCCACGCTTTTTTTAAAACTTGGACCCGTGCTCGCTCGAAGAGATTTTTGAAACTCCGGCTGCCGCATTTGCAATTTCGAAAACGCTACCAGAAATTTGGCTGGCTCAGAATCAACGATCAGATCTCGGTCCGAATGTCGCTCACGCGTGATTTGCGAAAACGCTTCAAGGCCGCAAAAAAAAGAATTTTGATCACAAATGCCTATTTTTTACCGCGGCGGACACTTATTTCGGCATTGCGAAAAGCCGCCCGAGGCGGAGCCTTTGTGGGATTGTGTTTGCCGGCAAAAACAGACGTTTGGTTTGTGCGCGAAGCCAGTCGGTCCCTCTTTCGGCGCCTTTTAAAAGACGGAGTTAAAATCTATGAATACCAACCCTCGGTACTGCATGCGAAATCCATGGTGATAGATGATTGGGCCGCCGTGGGGTCTTATAATTTAAATCATCGCTCTTTTTTACATGATCTTGAGGTCGAAGTCGGAAGCCCCGAAAAATCATTCGTTAATCAGGTCATTCAGCAGTGGGATGATGACTTGCAGAAATGCAATCGGATTACCCTGAAAGATTTAGATTCAGACAGCATCTTTCGGCGAGGACTCTCTAAAACTCTTTTTCTGTTGAGATACTTTTTATGATTCTAAAAGTCTTGAGCTACAACGTCCACAAAGGCTTCGCTTTGGGTCCCCAGAAATTCACTTTGCATTCCATACGGGATGCCATTCGAGATTCGGGCGCCGACATTTGTTTTTTGCAGGAAGTTGTTGGCGAGAATCAAATATTACAGAAAACCATTGGCAATTGGCCGACGGAATCCCAGTTCGAATTTTTGGCCGATACGGTGTGGTCGCATTACTCTTACGGCAAGAACGCCGTTTTTCCAGAGCGCCATCACGGCAATGCTATTTTGTCGAAGTTTCCGATTATTTCCGAACACAATTTGAATATATCGACAAATCGATTTGAACAGCGCGGATTGCTCCACTGCAAAATTCATATCCCGGGCAAAAATCTTGAACTGGATCTTTTCAATACGCATTTGAATTTGATGCATGGTTCCCGTTTAAAGCAAATCCAGATGATCTCGGAGCGGATGGGTTCGCTACTGAAAGCAGAAGATCCTTTGATTTTGGCCGGCGATTTCAATGACTGGTCTCACAAACTGACCGCCACATTAGAAAAGTCTCAAAAATTAAAAGAGTGCTTCCAAGAAGCTTACGGAAAGCCGGCCCGGACGTTTCCGAGCCTGCTGCCCGTCGCTCCGCTCGACCGGATCTATTATCGTCATTTAAAAGTGGCGAATCAAAAAGTCTTCGATCAAAATCCGTGGCCCAATTTATCGGATCATTTGCCGCTTTACGCCGAGTTTGATTTAAAAGATTTTTAAACTGGCCCCTTTGCGTGGTGTTAGTTTTAACCAAGCTGTTTCTCACAGATTTTTACCTAAAACTTAAATGCAAGGTCGGGCGAACCGGGATGGTTC
>JAYUPS010000246.1:0-7845 GCA_043759945.1 Bdellovibrio sp. | reverse complement strand
CGATATTTATGAATCCATGGTGGCCGCCATTGTTTCCGCGATGGCGATTGCATTGACGATTCCTAGCGAACAAATTGAAAAACTAATGCCCGGAGTTGCTGCGGAATCCGTGCGCACGATGTCTTTGGCTTTGCCTTTAATTTTGTCGGGCATCGGAATGATTATATCGATTGCCATCATTTTCTTAGCCAGAATGCTGAAAAACTTAAAACCCAGCATGGTTTTGCGCTTGGCTTTGATTATTCCGCCATTGATTTTGACGATTGCCTCTTCGGTGTTGATGCCAATCTTTGGAGTTAGCCAGGGAGTGACGGTGGCACTGGCTTCAGGTGCGCTCGCCGGAGCTTTAATCGGATTAATTACCGAGTACTACACGGCGATGAAACCCATCCGCCAAGTGGCCGAAGCCAGTCTTACCGGTGCGGGCACGAATGTAATTCGCGGTCTGGCCGTCGGTATGGAATCCGTGGCGATTCCGATGATTTTGGTTGTGATCGCAGCTTACGTGGCTGACCAAGCTTTGGGTCTTTACGGGATTGCGCTCTCTGCGGTCGGAATGCTTGCCGGAACCGCGGTCGTCATGACGGTCGATGCTTACGGTCCCATCGCGGACAACGCGGGCGGAATCTCTGAAATGTCGGGTCTAGGAAAAGAAGTTCGCGACATCACCGATGAATTGGATGCGGTCGGAAATACGACCGCCGCGATCGGCAAAGGCTTTGCCATTGGATCAGCAATCTTGACCGTGCTTGCGTTGTTTTCGGCTTTCAACATGGAAGTCAATCATGCCCGGCACGTGGCAAATTTGGGAAAACTGGCTCTGGATTTGACCTCGTCGCAAGTGTTGATTGGATTGTTGATCGGATCGATTTTGCCCTTCTTGGTGGGATCTACCACGATGACCGCCGTCGGAAAAGCGGCCGAAGAAATCGTCAAAGAAATTGCGCGACAGTTTAAAGAAATTCCCGGCTTGCTCGAGGGCAAAGCCGAACCAGAACCGGCAAAGATCGTGGATATTGCGACCAAAGCGGCGCTCTGGGAAATGATCATCCCGGGTTTGATCGCGGTGGTGGCTCCGGCGGCGATTGGGTTTTTCTTGGGTCCGGCCTCGCTGGCGGGAATGCTTGCGGGTTCTTTGGCTGTGGGTGCAACCATGGCGCTATTTATGGCCAACGCGGGTGGGGCTTGGGACAACGCCAAGAAATTTATCGAGAAGGGTGGATTGCCCGGACATAAGAAAGGTTCTGACGCCCACAAGGCGGCCGTTGTTGGAGACACCGTGGGTGATCCCTTCAAAGACACTTCGGGTCCCGGAGTGGCCATTTTAATCAAAGTCATGTCCGTCGTTTCGCTTTTGATCGCGCAATTGATCGCAACTCGTGGTTAAGAATTGGGGTTAATTTTTGTATTTTCTTTTAGCTTGCTTGGTATTTCTGGCTCAGCCCCTGTGGGCTCAAGAATTTGAATCCGACCCTGATTCTGACTTTGATTCTGTGGCCGGGGTTCAAAGCTCTTACTTAGCTATTCCTGAGAAAGCCTCGGATTTTTCAAGCCGGGGATTTCGTTTGGGCCTGGTTTTCCCAACTTTAAATTTCTTGCTGAGCGAAGAGACTGGTAGCCAGAACCAATCTCTTAATTCATCGAGCGGTCTAAATGGACTTTCATTGGGTTACATCTCTTCGCCGGCAGTTACTTACTATCCGTCTCCATTTTCGTATTTGCCAGCTCTTGGGTATTTCGGAAATTTCGTAGTGGCGATCGATTCTGGATTTTTATCCGAGAAATCCTTTTTCCGGCTCGAGGGCGGCGGCGTCTTTGCTTTCAACCGGTCGGTTAACGCAAAGCTCGGCGTGAATTTTTCTAACATTCGTTTGGCCGAGTCCCAGTTTGAATACAGTCCGGGGCTTGGTTTGCAAGCGGGGCTTGGGTTTCAAATTAATCGTCGGGTTGGCGTCGACGCCAATTATTTGGTGATGAATCAAACCGCCCGCCGGCCCAAAGGCAGCGCGGACGAAATTATTTTCGCGCAGGAAACCGGCGTTGAGCTCGGGTTGCACGCCACTTTTTAAAAATCCTAGTTTTAATTAAGAATGCCAGCGAGATATTTCCCCAAGAAGCTCTCTAAATTCCCCAAATTTTAAAATAAATTCTGTCACGGGGCCTTCTAGTGCCCCGCGCGCTTTGGAGCGAACTTTGCTTTTGGTATTCTTAACAATACTACGGAGGATTTATGAACGAAACACCCCAAGCTGGAACCGACAAAACAACTGCACCAAAATTTCCAACGGAGAAAATTATGGGACAACAAAATACGGGAGAAATCGAACCCGGCAAAAAAACCGAAGACGTTCAACCCCAAAAACCTTTCGAGGTTCAAGGCCAAAAACGAGCCGCCAATCCAACGGATGCCACTCCGGCTTCTACCGAGACTAATAAATCTCGCGAAGAAGGAATGGATTCATCGGACGACCTAGACAAACATTAGTCTTTTTTCTTTGGCCGAAAGGCCTCTCGGAACTCAAAGTGAATGGAGTCTTCCGGATGGGGCCTTTCGTCTTTTTTAAAGGCGCTACGAATATCTTTGATTCGTAGTTCGTCTTTATTTTTCGTTTTTTTTCGTTGGCTAGATTTAATGCTAAATTCAATGCGCCATTTTCGGAGTGCGTAGATTCCCTCGGTCGGGCTTTTGCGTTGAACACGCTTTGACTCCGAGTTAAACGGATCGTTTTTGAGCTGTTGCGAGATAGTCGCCATGAAATCCAAGACCCCGTGAGCTTCAATCCACTTTATTTTCTCCTCTGCAATTCGACTTAAAGTTAATTCGGTTTTTTTTCCAGGGGGATTTTGGATCCAGCCAGTGGTTGCTTTTGGAAAACTGTCGGAAAACGGAAGATAGGGTTTTAGATCCAAAATCGGCGAGCCATCTAGAATATCAGTCCCATGCACAAAAATTTTGCGGCCTTGAACTCGGACCAGCTGAGCTGCCGTCATTCCGATGTTGTTGGGCCGGTAGGGTGCGCGAGTTGCAAAAACGCCCATTTTTTTCTGGGCATAACGTGGAGGCTGCACTTTGGGCTTCCAGTTTTTATTGAAGTGAAACTCAAATAAAATCCAAATGTGTGAAAAGCTGTCCAAGTCTTCGAGGGCTTGTTCAAAATTGAAACCGGGTTCAAGCTCAATGCAGCCCTGAATATTAGATTCATCTTCGCTGCCCTGGCGCGCGGCCTGAAGTTTCGAAATCTTTTCGCATCGAAAATACCCGATCGGCTTAAAATCAGAAGTAAAGTTTAGAGCTTTTTTAGATTCCATTGCCTCTGCCATTCAAAAGCGGCAGCACCCAAAGCCACCGCGACGTTGACCGAATTTTTCATGCCGACTTGCGGAAGCGTGCGGACCTCGTCACACAGGGGTAACGAGGGATAATCCAGACCAAAGCGTTCGTTGCCGACCACGAAAGCCGTCGGAGATTTTAGTTCTCCCGAATAAAAATCAACCGAGTTCTCGGCGGTCTCGAGCGCAATCACGTGATAGTTGCGGTTTTTCAGAGTTGTCAGCGCCGTTGGCAGATCCCGACATGTTGACCAGGGCACAACGACTTCGGATCCCAGAGCCGTTTTTTTGACGGATTCGTTTTCAGGGGTGGGAGTGTAGCCGCACAAAAACAAATGCTCCGCGCCCACCGCGTCGGCCAGTCGAAAGATTGATCCGACATTGAATCCCGAGCGCAGATTATCCAAAACAAAAACCAGCGGGCGCACTTCCCGGGCCTGAAGTTTTCGGTCGATCGTCGTAATTAAAATATCTCCGTCAGAAATATTTTTTCCGAGCAGGCGTTCCACGGGCACCAAGAAATTCAAAAAATGGCGGGGGTCCATCTGCGGGTGCAAGTGATCGGCGACCTCGGCTAAACGAGATATCTGAGGGTCTGTAGCAAACACTAAATCTGTCAGTAAGACTTTCAGGTTCATCAGCGGGCCTTCGGGGAAGCCGGCCGGGTGCAGAGTTGTTTTTTCATGATAGGCAATTTCCAAGTCCCGCCATAGAGAAACAATTTTCTGGAGCTTTGCCTGATTTTGGTTGGTCATTATTTGACGGGATCGCCCGGTTTTGCGCCCTCGTCGGGGCTCAGGATAAATAATTCTGGCGCGCCTGGGCCGGCGGCCAGCACCATGCCCGAGCTCAAGCCAAACTTCATCTGGCGGGGCTTTAGATTTGCGACAATCACGGTTTTTCGGCCCACCAGTTTTGCAGGATCATAGGCGGATTTAATGCCGGCAAATATCTGTCGATCGCCCAGTGGGCCCAGGTCGACAATAAGCTTTAACAATTTATCGGCCGCAGGAACGGCTTCGGCCGATTTAATCAGTCCAACTCGCAAATCGACGGCTGAGAACTGATCGATTTCAATCTCGGGTTTTAATAAGGTCAGGCCCGACGTTGTTGCTGCAGCTGTTGTCGGTGAAGAGCCGGTCGAAGTCGGATTGCTAGCATCAGTCATTTTTTTCAAAGCCTCGGGGTCTACGCGGTTGGCCAGATGTTGGTAAGGTTTAATTTTTCCGCTGGTGATTGTTTTTTGTGAGTCCGTCCAGGTCCAATTTTTTTGATCAAAAAGCTCTTCGGCTTTTAAGGCATAGGTCGGAATCACGGGTTTTAAATAAATCGCAAGCAATCTAAAAATATTCAGCGTCGTGCTCAGTATTTTTTGAGTTTCTTCAGGGCTAGAATCGGCAGTTTTCCAGGGAGCTTTTTCGTCAAAGTAACGATTGGCCTCGTCGGCGATGCCTCGGATGTCATTGATCGCTTTGGTGTATTCGCAGGTTTCAAATTGCTGGGCGATGGTTTCGCTAAGTCCCTGGAATTTTTTAACAAGAGCTGCACCAGCCGGGTCCAATTCGCAAAGCTCGCCATTCCATTTCTTACCGAGCATCTGCGCGCCTCGGCTGGCCAGATTTGTGATTTTTCCCACCAGATCTGAATTCACCCGACTCACAAAGTCTTCCAGGTTTAAGTCCATGTCGTCATTGGTGGAATTTAATTTGCTCGCGAAATAATAACGTAGGAAAGTCGGCGGCAAGTGATTCAAATAATCGCGCGCGTTGATCTGGGTGCCCTTGGATTTAGATATTTTCTGTCCGTTCAGGGTCAGGTAACCGTGCACGTGCACCGCCGTGGGCGTGCGAAACCCCGCCGTCTTTAGCAAGCTTGGCCAAAACAGCGTGTGGAAGTAAACGATGTCTTTGCCCATGAAATGATGGAGCTCATATTCTTCGCCGATCCACATTTTGCGGTAATCCAGGCCAATTTTTTGGCAAAGTTGTTTGCTTGCGGAAATGTAGCCGACGGGGGCATCGACCCAGACGTAAAAAAACTTGTTCGGATGTCCTGGAATTTCAAATCCGAAATAGGGCGCATCCCGAGAGATATCCCAGGGACGCAAGGGTTCTTTAAACCACTCTTTCATTTTGTTCGCGGTGGAGCTGGCCGTGTGCCGGGGCAGCCATTCCAATAAAAAATCCCGAAAGTGTTCGGTTTCAAACAGCAAATGTTCGCTCGACCTGAACACGGGGGTGGTCCCGCAAACCGAACAGGCCGGACTTTTCATTTCAATCGGAGCGTAAGTGGCCCCGCAGTTTTCACACGAATCCCCGTACTGGTCGGCAGTTGAGCATTTCGGGCAGGTGCCTTTGACGAAACGATCGGGCAAAAACATTTTGTCGGTCGCGCAGTAAAGCTGCTCGATCGTTTTCTTCGTGATGTGATTTCCGGCCTCTGCTTTTTTAAAAATAAATTCGCAGATTTCTTTATTTTCTTTCGAGTTGGTTGATCCGTAATGAGAGAGATCACATTCATAGGCTATTAGATCGCGGTGATGCTCGGTCCAACTTTCCTCGACCAATTGTTCTGGGGTTATCTTTCGTTTGTTGGCGGCAATCATCACGGGGGTTCCGTGGGTGTCGTCGCCGCAGACGTAGTGAACTTCGTGCCCACGCATTTTCTGAAAGCGCACCCAAATATCGGTTTGCGTGAACTCCAAAAGATGCCCCAGATGGATTTGACCATTGGCGTAGGGCAGAGCGTTAGTCACCAGAATTTTGCGTAGATTGGACATGCCTTTAATTACCTGAAGTTTCTATAGTTTTGCAAGGTTTGGCCCGCGAAAAATTAAAACCTTGAGGTTTATCACTCTATACCATATAGTGTAATAGATGGAGTGCTGATGATCCGTAATTTTGCGAACAAGTCCGCTTCGGAAATCTGGGAGACCAATCGAACCAAGATTTTACCCAAAGAGTTGTGGACCAGGGCCAAGGCTTTACTAACGATCATGCATAGCACCAGCTCATTGAATGATCTGAAAATTAAGGGTCAGCCCCCCAATGTGCGCCTTCATAAATTAAAAGGCGAACGCCGATTTGAATGGAGTGTCACAATACACCTTCCTTGGTGCATCACGTTTCGATTTAAAGAGGGCGAGTTTAGCGATGTTAAAATTGAGAATTACCATAGGGGTTAAAATATGATTAAAAATCTTAAGCCAATGCATCCCGGGCAAGTTTTGAGTGAAGTTTACCTGAAAGAGTTGAACTTAAATCAAACCCAGTTTGCGATAAAATGCGGATGTGCTCACCGAAAAATTAATGAAATCATTAATGGAAAGAGATCCATCTCACCGCAGTTTGCTCTGGTTTTAGAACAAGTTTTAGGCACCACGGCCGAGATGTGGGTTCGCATGCAGGCGGAACATGATTTATGGCTGGCCCGCCAAGAAGCCGCCTAAGTCAGAGCAACTACATAATTACTGGAATTTTTGGCTACCGGAATTCCACTTTTCCCGTCTCTAAATCATACAAGGCACTGTTGATTTGGACTTGGCCTTCCTCGATGGCTTCTTTCACGACGCTCGAGCGCAATTTAATGTCTTCCGCGATGCCTTTGGTGTTGGCCCAGCACTCTTGTACGAAATTTTTCGAAGGCTGTTTTCCCTCTACCAAAGACCGAATGCGGGGTTGAATGTCTGAAACAACGGCTTTCAAATTGTCGCTGCCTGCAATCGCAGCATCCATCGTGATGTAAGCGATTTTTGCGCCCCCGCAGGAACTGTGGCCTAGAATTACGATGTTGCGCGTCCCTAAATTCATCAGGGCGTATTCAATGCTGCCCAAAACTTCCGGAGATAGCGAGGGGCCCAGGGTTCGAATGGTAAAGATCTCTCCCAGTTTTTGGTCAAACACCAATTCGGGCGGAACGCGGGCGTCACTGGAAGCCAAAACCACGGCGTGAGGCCGGTGAGCGGCCACCAGGCGTTTGATGTCTTTGGTGGCTTGTCCGTCTTTACGGAACCAACCTTTGGCAAAACGGGTGTTGCCGTTTTTCAACCATCTTTGTGAAACGGCTGGGTCAACGCCGATGACAGCGGCTTTGGGCGCGGGCTCTTCTCCTCGCGAGGCTATTTTTACCGGCGAGCCTGCTTTAGGATCTGGTTTTAAAGTGACTGTTAGTCCCGACGATACGTTCGGTCCAGATAAGCCGGTCATTCCAGCCGTTGAATTTTCGGATCCTGGAACATTAATGGGGGTTAATTTTTTTTCTGAAGTTACGATTTCGCCTGGTTCAACGACGGCGTCGTTTTTTTTCTCGGCAAAAATATCAGATGTGGAAGTATTATTTGCGCTGGCTGGGGCCGAAGCCGCGTCGGCTGATTCTTTCTTTTCGGAACTGCTGCAAGCGGTTATTGCCGCAAAACACGAGAGAATCATAAGACTTTGATATATTCGCTGAGAATGGTTTTTCAAAACAGCTCCTTCTGTGATTCAATAAAGTTCATATGGAATCATCTACTTTCAA
>JAYUPS010000245.1:0-7881 GCA_043759945.1 Bdellovibrio sp. | reverse complement strand
TTGTTAACCGGCTACACCGACATTGAGTCCATTGTGTCGGCGATCAATACCGGGCAAATATATCGTTACCTGAACAAGCCATGGGATGCGGTTGATCTTTTTAATACGGTGGATAAAGCGGCGGAAAGATTTTTAATCGGAAATGAACTGCTCGCTAAAAATCAGGCGCTGTCAAAAGCCTTGGATGATTTGCAAGTTTTAGATCATGCCAAGAACCAATTTATGATGCTGATAAATCACGAGCTAAAAACACCACTGACCTCGATTTTAAGTTTTACGGATCTCTTAAAAGAATCGGGCCTGGATCAGGATCAAAGTCTTTACGTCGATCGCGTTTCCAAAGGCGCCCTTCGTTTGCGCCAACTGGTTGAAGACGTTTTACTGATTGTCTCGGCGGAAATGAAAACCTTAAAAACCAAAATTCAACCTTTTGAGATGTCCGAAAAACAGGTGCCAATCGCTGAGCCCTTGCAGAGCCTAATCGTTAAGAAAACGCAAAAACTTCATTTCAAACTTTTGGACAAAAAAATTATCGGGGATTCCCAATTTGTTGGCCAAGTGCTTTCGAAGTTAATCCACAATGCTTCGAAGTTTGGACCCGAAAATTCCGAAATCCAGATTTCGTGTCAGTTGGTGCAGCCCCACCGCGTGCGCTTTCGCGTTTTTAATTCCGGATCTTCGGTTCCAGAATCCATTCGCGAAAAAGTCTTAAAGCCCTTTTTTATTGACGAGGACATGCTCAATCACTCAACCGGCACGGGCTTGGGATTGACGATCTGCCAGTCCATTTTAAAAAACATGTCCTCTTCATTGGCGATCGAAAACAAAGACCAAGGCGTCGAAGTGAGCTTCGAGTTGCCCTGCTTGTAGAGTCGGACGGCTCCGGATCTCGTCGATTGGTCCTCTTTTTTTCCCTCTCAATGAAGTGCTTACCTTGCAACCGCTGATTACCGGAGGCCTTATGCAATGGAGCTACTTATTTTTAACGCTGATTTTGATGGGAAATGTGGCAACAGCTCAAAATCTGGAAGTGGTTCTTCAAATTGGCGAAACTCACATTTTAAAAGGCCAGGGCGCGCCGCGCGCCCAGAAAACGAATTCACTTCAGTTAAAGCCCATCCGCGGCGGTGTTGAAGTTCTGGGTGTCAAGGCCGGATCATCCGAAGTGCGCATAGGGAAAAAAACTTGGACGCTCCAGATCCTGTCGAAAACGCAACACCAAACAATGGTGGCTTTAAAAAAATGGACGCAAGCGCGATTGGGACTAAAAGTAAAAGTAGAGCAAGCAAAAGTTTTTTTGGTCGGAAAACTTTTTCGGGCCAACGATTGGCTAGGTCTTATCAAAGTCTGTGCAGGATGCGATTACACGGCCGAGTTGGAAGTATCCGAAGAGCTCGAATCCGAAATCTCACGCGAGCTGGAAAAAACTTTCCGGCGCCGCGGGCTGGCGGTTCCTTCACTGCGCTGGAATCCCCAGGGAGAATGGCTCGTTGCTAAAAAAACTGGTTCCCGCAATCTAAAATCTTTGGCGGCGGCCCTGGGACTGGAAGTCTCTCCTCAAGAAGAAATCGTGGACGTTGCGCCCATGATCCGCACGCAAATTTTTGTCATGGAAGTCCGGCGGGAAAAAACGCGCCAATGGGGAATCGAGTGGCCCGAGTCGGTTTCGGCACAGATTCTGCCAAAATTTCAAAATCCGATGGAGCAGCTGATGATAACAGCCCACGCGCTCGAGAAATCGGGGGAAGCCCGGATCTTGGCGAGCCCGGCCCTGTTGTGCCGGAGCGGTCAAGAAGCCGAATTCTTGGCCGGAGGCGAGTTTCCCATCAAAGTCTTCAACCGCCACCAAAGCGGGGTGATTTGGCGAAAATACGGGATCCTGGTGAAAGTAAAACCCAAAGCCGATCGTTTTGGAAAAATGAGCATCAGCCTGGAAACCGAAGTTTCAAACATTGACGGTTCGCGCGTCGTTGATGGCGTCCCCGGGCTATTGACCAACCGAGTGCTAAGTCATTTTGATCTCTCAAAAAGTCGCACGATCGCAATCTCGGGCCTGATTCGCAACGATGAGAGCAATTCCGTCAAAGGCATCCCCGGTCTTTCCCAAATTCCAATTTTGGGCGCACTTTTCTCCTCGCGTGAATTTCGAGAAAATAAAACAGAACTGGTGATTTTGGTGAAGCCGGAAACCTTGAACCTTTCTGCGGACAGCAGGTAAGTATGATTGATCAAAATATTTTAGTTTCTCTCCAGGAAAAAATTGACCACATTCCAATCCAGGAGATTTCATTCCAAATGGATGCGGGTCGCCCCACTCGCGAACAGCAAATCGAAACCCTGCTTTCGCAAACCTCGCAGCAGTGGTCGATTGAAACCCACAAAAGAGTTGTGGCCGAATTCAAAGGCCTGGGGCCCCTTGAAAATTTGCTGGATGATGAAGAAATCACCGAAATCATGGTCAATGGCTACAACAATATTTGGTTTGAAAAGAATGGTCATCTTTTGCCGACCACCGATCAGTTCTGTTCGGAGCGAACCTACTTGAACGCCATCTATAAAATCTGCGAAGTCAGTCGCGCCCACCTGACCGTCGAGCGGCCCATGGCGCAAGGCAATTTTCTGGGTTTCCGGATTCAGCTCATCGGACCCGAGCTGACGAAAACCAATCCAATTTTGTGTTTGCGTCGACATCCGAAAAATCCTTGGACCCTTGAAAAACTCAAGTCCCTGGATTGGGCTAATCAGCAAAGCATCGAGATCATCCGAGATTGGCTCAGGCAGCATAGAAATTTTTTAGTGGTTGGACCCACGGGCTGCGGAAAAACTTCGGTTCTTAATGCCTGCTTGCAGGAACTGCCCGAAGACGACCGCGTACTTATCATGGAAGACACGCTGGAATTAAATATTCCCAATCGCGTAAGTCAACGCCTGCTGACCCGCGAAGACTCTCAGCGAATTCTTCCCGATATTGAACTGTGTGATCTCTTACGTCAGTCTCTGCGCTTACGGCCCGACCGGTTGGTCGTCGGAGAAATTCGCGGCAACGAGGCCAAAGATTTGCTCCTGGCACTTTCTACGGGACACGCCGGCAGTTTTGGAACTTTGCATGCATCGAATCCGCATCAAGCCTTGATTCGACTGGAAATGTTGATTCAGTTGGGCGCACCCCACTGGAGTTTGCAGGCAATTCGGCGACTTATTCAGTTGAGTCTTAAGGGTATCATCGTGGTCAAACGGGACGATCAAGGAAAAAGAAAACTCGAGGGTTGCTATGAGATAGCTTCCCTCGAGGAATCTGGATTTTTAGTTCAGAAAATTTGCTAGGATTTCTCTAGGATTTAATATTCGGCTCAGTCATTTCAAGGTCGACTTCCATGGCATCTACCGACGTCGGCGCATCCATAGAGACCTCTTGACGATCCAGGGCGGTGACCGCAACCACCGGTTCATCCAAACGTGTTTCAAAGAATTTTCGGGTGACGTCTTTTGCGATTTGCACTTGGGCGCCTTCGCGTGGATTTCTAGCTCCCAAAGTTTCTTTAAAAGCCATGTCCTTTGCGGCGGAGCTTAAGCTCACTCGGTCGCTAGAAACCGTACCGTTCGGGCGGCCAAACAAGGGGGCTCCGGGTCGTGCCGGTTGCGCATTTTTCAAATCCACAGATTTGACTCGCGGCGAGCTCGGCAAAATACCACTTAATTTTTCCATTCCACCCTCCTGGTGTACTTACAAACTACGGCTGCAATCCTTGCGGCCTTACATAAACGTCTCGGAATGAGATGGTAATTACTAAAGAGTCTTGGCGGAAATCAGGACCAAGGTCAGTGATAGGTCGAAAGCCTTAAACAAGGAGACAGCTCCAACCCCTCGCCTTCCTTGATTTGAAGCCTCCTGGATTTTCAGTCCCATCCTGGCATCTGAGTTGAGAGAACTCGCGCCCACAGATCCGTCTATCTCCAAAGATCTAGAATTCGTCGCACGATTTCCAAAATCATGACAACCAGACTTAAGAATCGTTTAACTTGTTCGCCAAATTTCCGAAAACTACAATACCTGTTGGGCAGGATCGTTTTTTCCGACATTCGGAGCTTTATCATCAGAGGAAAACTTCGATTTTCGATAAGTTCGGAGTTGGAGTGTCCAACCTCGAACTTTGCATTTTAGGGACCTGCTGGAATTAAATTAGAAACAAGAAATCAATCCTTCGCAACGCCGCCCGGGATTTTCATGTCCGCTAAGTGCTTCTCGGCCAGGGGCGACAAGCGCACCCCGACTTCGGTTAGCTGATCGCGAGAGACCTCACTCGGAGATTCCGACATCAAACAAGTTGCTTTCGCGGTCTTAGGAAACGCGATGACTTCGCGGATGGCTTCGGTGTCACAAAGAATCATGACCAAACGATCCATCCCCCACGCGATACCCCCGTGCGGAGGCGTTCCGTATTTGAGCGCTTCCAAAAAGTAACCAAATTTCATTTTTGTATCTGCTTCAGACATGCCCAAAGTCTTAAACATCGCTTGCTGGATTTCATTGCGGTATATTCGGATGCTTCCGCCGGCAATTTCGTAGCCGTTGCAAACCAGATCATAGGCTTTCGCCAGAAGCTGTCCGTATTTAGATTCCTCGCCCTTCAGCATAATATCGGCGTGTTCATCTTTGGGAGAGGTGAAGGGATGATGGCGCGCAACCCAGCGTTTTTCATCCGGAGAATATTCTAGAAGCGGGAAATCAACGACCCACAAAAATTTATCTGTTTTGGTGTCGATCAATTTCAGTTCTCGGCCCAGATGATTTCGCAAAGTCGAAAGTGCGGCACACGCGATGTCGTAATCATCGGCCACGATCAAAGCGCAATCTCCCGGTCCCGCACCGATGTGCTTAAACATTTTTCCCAAAAGCTCTTGGGAAAGAAATTTCGAAACCGGCGAGGCATAAGTCCCATCCGCTTCGGCCTTGATCCAAACCAAGCCCTTGGCCCCGGCTTTTTTTGACATTTCAGTCAATTTATCAAACTGACCGCGTGAGTAAGTTCCGCCCTTGGGCACGGGAATTCCACGCACGATCCCCTTGCGAGAGATCACGTCGTCAAAAACTTTAAACCCGGTGCCCGCAACCAGGTCCTTAAGATCTTTGATCTTCATGTCAAAGCGAATGTCCGGCTTGTCGTTACCGTAAGTGTCCATGCATTGGTAATAAGTCATTCGCTCCAACGGAGGCACCTCTTTGCCGCGAAACTGGCTCCAAAGCTTTCGCAAAAGCTCCTCGTTCACTTGGATGATGTCTTCCTCATCGATGAAGGACATCTCGATATCGATTTGACTAAATTCAGGCTGGCGATCTGCGCGCAAATCTTCGTCGCGAAAACAACGCGCGATTTGGAAATAGCGATCGTAGCCGGAAATCATCAAAAGCTGCTTGAGCGTTTGCGGGCTTTGCGGAAGCGCATAGAATGTTCCTGGGTTGACACGCGAAGGGACCAAATAATCGCGGGCACCCTCGGGGGTGCTTTTGTACAAGATCGGCGTTTCGACCTCGATAAAACCCTTGTCGCTAAAAAATTGCCGCACCATTTGGGCGATCTGATGGCGCATGATGAGATGTCGCTGCAAGCGCGGCGAGCGCAAATCCAAATAACGATGCTTTAATCTTAGAGTTTCACCCACGTTGTCGTCGTCGATTTGAAAGGGTGGCGTGGAAGCTTCGTTCAAGACTTCGCAGCGGATCGCTTCAATCTCGATTTCGCCGGTTTTCACTTTACTGTTAATCATGCCATCGGGACGGGCTTTGACGGTGCCCTCGATGGCGACCACGTATTCGCCGCGCAGGTCTTTGGCGCTCGCGGTGGCCTGGTTTTTAGGATCTAAAACAACTTGGACGGTGCCTTCGCGGTCTCTGAGATCAATGAATACCAGACTGCCGTGATCCCGGCGCCCGTCGACCCAGCCCATTAAAATGACTTTTTGACCGGCCAAAGTTTTATTAACAGATCCACAGTAGTGCGTGCGCTTGAGATTTTTTACGAATTCCATGAGTTCGTCAAAGATGACACATCGTCCACATGTGGTCAATTGAGGTCGGCTTTAGAATCTGCTAAGACAATGCCATGCCAAAAGTCAGCGTCAGCCACAAAACCGCGATCACTTCCGAAGAAGCTTTCACTAAGATCAAAGCTTTCTTTGAAAATGACACCGATCTGCGAAAGATCGACAAAAATATAAAAGTCACCTTCACGGACGCTTCTAAAACCGGGAAGGCCACGGCGAGTCAATTCACGGCTCAGTTTGATGTTAAAGAGGCCACTGGCGGATCCACCGTGAACGTCACGATCGACTTGCCTTTTCTGCTCACTCCTTTCAAAGGCAAAGTTCAGGAAACCCTGGAAAAGAAGCTGAAGAAATATTTGGCTTAAGCGATGGCTAAAAATCCCGTTAGAAAAGCAGCGCCGGCGAAAACCTCGAAGGGCGTAAAAAAAGTAACGGCTACGAAGGTCGTTGCCGAAATTTTGCCCAATGAAGATTTAGGTCGAGGCGAAGGCTTAACAGGTAATGTTACCAAGGGAAGATCCCTCGCCGTTTCGGATCCTGTCTCGCTTTATCTCCAAGAACTTCGCAAATATCCGTTGCTAACACGAGAGCAAGAAAGTGCGTTGGCCAAACGCTACTTCGAAACCAAAGATCCCGCTGCCGCCCAGGCTTTGGTAACGGCGAATCTTCGTTTTGTGGTTAAAGTTGCTGCAGATTATTCCAAATTTGGGGCCCGCATGATTGACCTGATTCAAGAGGGCAACATGGGCTTGATGCATGCCGTTCGGGATTTCAATCCGCACAAGGGCGTGCGCTTAATTACCTACGCAGTTTGGTGGATCCGGGGCTACATTCAAGAGTATTTGCTTAAGCAGTATTCGATGGTCAAGATCGCGACCACTTTGAATCAGAAAAAATTATTTTATCGCCTGCAAAAAGAAAAAGACGCTCTGGACAAAATGGGGATTGCTCCGGACATGGCCTTGATCGGCACCCGCATGGGCATTCCGACTGAAGAAGTCGAACAAATGGCCCAGCGTCTGTCGGGCCGCGACGTTAGCTTGAATGCTCCCCTTGATGATGGCGGTGGCAATCAGTTGATCGATGTTCAACGATCCAACGAAGCCAACATCGACGATGAACTAGGCCATCGAGAGGAATTGATGGTGTTAAAAGAAAAGCTCGAAGAACTTCGGCCGGAATTGTCGGACCGAGAAAAAATCATTTTAGAGGAGCGATTGCTCGCTGATGACCCACTGACTTTACAAGAAATTGGCGAAAAATACGGGATCACCAGGGAAGCCGTTCGGCAGATGGAAGCCCGACTCATGAAAAAAATCAAAGACCGCGTCCGCGAAGAACTCTAAAGGTGTAAAGGTGCGCCGCACCTTTACCGCAAATACAATCGATCTGAGCATGCGGCATCAAGATTGGATGTTGCCCGAAAAACGCAAAAAGCCCAACCGCACAGGGTTAAGCTTTTTATTTACTTCAAATCCACTGTGGACGCGGAAAAGGTGCGGCGCACCTTTTACTTTTAGGCCATGTCGGCTTCTTCGTGATTGGAAAAGTAGTCACCTAAAGTCGAACGCAATTTGGAAACGGCTTGGGCGTGCAGTTGAGAAACGCGAGACTCGGTCACGCGCAGAACTTTTCCGATTTCTTTCAGGTTCAAATCTTCGTAGTAATACAAGGACAACACCAAGCGCTGGCGCTCCGGCAAACCTTCGATGGCTTGGGTCACGACATCTTTGACCGTCTTCATGCTCAATTGGACCATGGGGTTGTTGAGCTTCGTACCCTCGAGCAAGTTCAGAATTGATTTTTTGTCTACTTTACTGAAAGTTTGGGCCTCGTCGA
>JAYUPS010000244.1:0-3066 GCA_043759945.1 Bdellovibrio sp. | reverse complement strand
GAGCTTCCAAATGGCGATGCAAAAAGCCGGAGTCCACGAAAATATGATTAAAAATATTTTTTCTGAAAGCAGTCTTAAAAGTTTCATGAAAGCGGGACTCTTGACCGAAATTGCTTCCGAAGATGAAACAGGAGTTAAAACCTGGAAAGGGGCGCTAGAGCCCTTTCCGATCTTTCGGGTTAGGTAGACTAGGTAACAGTTCCCTTTTTGTATAGCAGCGTGACAAGGCGTAGAACAAATAACCAATGGCAGTTCCAATGCCGAACGATCTGAATCCCAGTTCAAGCTTGTCTAAGTCCGAAGGATTGACGGAACCACTTTCCTGAGTGGCGCGTCCTCCACTTACAATTCCTCGGTAACTGATCTCAAAATCAAAAGTTAGATTGTTTTCGAAAATATCGCGGGTGCCTACGGCGAGGAGGCCAAACAATTTTTGGTCCAATTGATATTTACGGATGCTCCCCTCGGAGCGAATTTCGACTTTTGGCCCGCTGGCATATTGAATTGAAGACCCCATGTAGTGTTGCTGGCCACATTTGAAAAGAAAAAAGCATTTGTCCCAAACCGAGTTACCTGCCTGAAGTTGATCGAAAAAGTACTTGTATCCAAGAGAAGCTAAGTTTCCCGTGACGTCCAAACCTATCGCGCTTGAGACGGCATGATTCTCAGTTAAAAATTTATCCGCTGAAACACCGAGCAATCCGCGGGAGCCGAAAAGTCCAACTCCGGCATTTACGTTCAAATTACCCTTCTGAAATGCAAGTGTTTGAAAAGACCTAAAGAGTGTCAGGGCCGGTAGCAATAGTTTTTTCATATGTCACATTAGGGAGGATTGGTTGTCGTGAGACCAAGGTAACTCGTCGGTTGAACATAAAACAGGCTTATATAGTTAAAAGTTAATGGTAAAGTTAACTAATCGGTAAATAAAAAAGTCCTAGGTTTTGATTTCTCCCTAAATCTCTTTAACAACCCACGTGCGATCAACGCGCTGTTGGGGGCCGTAGATTCCGGCGGGATCAATCTCGCCCACGCTAATGACCATGACGATCTGGGATCCCGCGCCCAATTTTAAAACCCGCTTTAGTCGGACCTCGTCGAAGCCTTCCATGGGGCAGGAGCCGTAACCCTGTGCGGTGATGGCGAGCATAAAGTTTTCGCAGGCAAGGGCTGTTGTTTTCGTCGCGACGTTAAAAAGGTCTTTTCGAAAAAGTGGACCTCGGGCGATGGGTCGGAAAAACCCGATCGAGCTTAAAATCAACCAACGACCAAAGCCAAAGATTCCGAAGGGATCTTGTTTGTACAGAAAAGGAATCACTTTAAAATAATAATCCTGCAGTGGTTTAGTAAACGCATCCTGGGCTTTGATCTGTTCCACCACAACGTTGCGGTGCTTTTTCCAGGTGTCAATTCGAGCGACCGCCACAATCAAATGATCGGCGGTGAGAGCCGTGCCTTGAAACAAACAAGCGTCAACGACCGCTGTTTTCATTTCTGGGGACTTAACCCAATAAAATTCCCATTGCTGCAGATTCGACGAGGTCGGAGCAATAAGAGCCGCATCCAAAGCCATATTGATTACGGCCTCGGGCACTTTTGTCGCCGTGTATTTACGGACACTGCGGCGTTTAGAAACGGCTTCAAAAAATTCCATCTAAGTTTTATTCTCTCCGTTAATTTTCTTAATTCTATTTTTTTCATCGACCAGCACCACCGTCGGTTCCCAACTGCGGCCCTGCTCTTCGGTCATTCCGGCGTAAGAACAAATGATCACCAAATCTTTTTTCATCACGTGGCGAGCGGCCGAACCGTTCAAACATATTTCACCAGGTTTCCCCTTGATGACGTAAGTCGAAAACCTGGCGCCATTATTGATGTTGTAGATATCCACGCGTTCATTAATTAAAAACCCAGCCGCTTGAATCAAAACCGGATCGATGGAAACGGAGCCTTCATATTCAAGATCGGCATCGGTTACGGTGGCACGATGGATTTTAGACTTTAACATCGTTACGTTGATCATAGGATTCTCACTTTCTCCGTTGGCTTTGCCATTTCTGATTTCGTGTTCATTTCAATCGCGGACAACAGGCCCTTTAAAACAAGATCGGGTTGGACTTCATTAAAAACTTTCTCTTTATCGAATAAATTTGAAAAGCCGCCGGTGCCGATGACAAAAGGTTGCGATCCGTTAAAGCATTCCTCTGTAAGACGCGCCGTGATTTCCTTAATTTGGCCCAAATGCCCGTAATACAAACCCGACTGGATACTGTCCACCGTTGTTTGGCCAAGAGTTTTTTGACTTGCGATAATCTCTACCGAGGGGAGCTTGGCTGTTCGCTTCTCTAAAACATCTCGGCACAAACGCAGACCAGCTATAATGACCCCACCCAAATATTCCTTTTCGGCCGAAACCGCGCAAAACGTTGTGGCGGTTCCAAGATCGACAATAATCATATCGCGCTTTGGAAAGATTTGAACGGCCGCAATGGCGTTGGCAATTCGATCGGACCCAACTTCTAAGGGATTGTGATACTTTACTTTTAATCCCGTTTTGACTCCGGCTTGTAAGAAAAACGGGGAAATATCGAAATATTTTTCGCAAGCCCGACGGAGTGAATACATAACTTCGGGAACGACGGAACAGATCCCGATTTGTTTAATCTCATCGGGGCTTACGCTATTTTCCCTAAGTACGGATCTTAAAAATATTCCAAACTCATCGGCAGAAGATCCGGTTCGAGAGGTTTTCCGAAAACGGAACTGAATTTTTTGATTGTCAAAAACTCCGCCGTAAATTTGACTGTTTCCAACGTCCAAAGCAAGAATCATAAATTCCTCCGGGCGATAAGCTCTCCAATTTTATTTTGCAACTGTAACGGGGACGTCCCCTCGGCCTCGACCTTCATGTCTTTGCGGTAAATTTGAAAAACGTGAAGATTTCCAGAGTCCTTTAAGTCACGAGTGTCGTTATGAACTACAAAGTCCGCGGCCGAGTCGGACAAGATTTTTTGTACGGCCTGCTCTGTAATTAGAGCGCTCGCTTGGCTCGTCAGTTTAAAACCGATA
>JAYUPS010000243.1:0-3074 GCA_043759945.1 Bdellovibrio sp. | reverse complement strand
TTGAGCGAAAAACCAATCAGAGTCAGAATCGCTGCCATGATGGGAATGTTGACCTCTTTGCCGACGGCCACAAAAATTGCCAGCGTGATCACGGCATCATGGAAAAGACAAACCACCGCGCCCGGAGAAAATTTGTAATCAAATCGCAAAGCCACATAGATGAGAATTACCAGCAGCGAATAAAACACGGCCAGAAATCCATTGCGCTTTAACTCGGCCCCCACCTGAGGTCCCACCGAATCCACCCGCCGGTATTCAGGCTTTTGTGCCGCAAACTGGGTGTCGATATTTTTCCGCAGACCCGCGACCGCCAGGTTTTGACGTTCGTTGGTTTCTTTCTCGGTCGACCCGCTCGGCGCCTGGAACCGAATAATAAATTCGGAGGAATCTCCGATACTTTGCACGCCGATGTCTTTCAGGTTTTCTTTTTCGACCAAACCCCGCAATTCATCGGTTGTGACTTTGCCGTCGAATTTCACTTGAATTTCGGTTCCTCCGGCAAAATCAATTCCGTAAGAAATTCCGTGAATTGCCAGATAGGCTATTGAGACCACCACCATCAAAACTGAAATTCCACCAAAAAGTCCCAGACCCGCCACAAAGTCAAAGCGTCCAAAAGACTTGTCAGAAGAGCGATCAGAAGATCTATCAGAAGATTGTCGAGTGTTTTTCATTTTCAAATTCTCCTTATACCGAAATTTTCTTCATGCCAAAGCGGTGAACCAAATTGTCCACAAGAACTTTCGAAACAAAGACGTTTGCAAAAAGTGTCGTTACGATTCCAATCAAAAGTGTCACGGCAAAGCCGCGCACCGGTCCGGTTCCAAAATACAAAAGCACAGTCGCCACGGCCGCAACCGTCGCATTCGCGTCCAAGATGGCCGACATGGCTTTGTTGTAGCCCTCTTTCACCGCCACCATCAGGCTGTTGCCCTTGACCAGTTCCTCGCGCATTCGCTCGTTAATCAGTACGTTGGCGTCGACCGCAAAACCCACGGTGAGCGCGATTCCCGCAATGCCCGGTAAAGTCAGCGTAGCGCCAAGCCAGCTCAAGAGTGCCAAAACGGAGAACACATTTAAAGCCAGCGAAATATCGGCGACCACGCCCATTGCGCGGTAGCGAAACAACATAAAGCAAAAAATCAGAAAGGCTCCGATGTAGCTGCCCAGCTGCGCTTTTCGGACCGAGTCCGCACCCAAAGAGGGTCCCACGCGGCGCTCTTCCAATTGCTCCAAAGCCGCCGGCAAAGCCCCCGCCCGCAAAGTCATGGAAATCATTTTGGCTTCTTCCATTGTTTTTTCGCGATCTCGACCCGTGCCCAATTGAATGACCGCCTCCCCATTTCCGATGGGAGTATTGATTCGGGGAGCTGTCTTCACCACTCGATCTAAAACAATCGCCATCTGGCGACCCACGTTGGCCGTCGTTAAATCTTTGAAGGCTCCAGCACCTGCGGCATTAAAACGCAAAGCCACCTCGGGTGATCCGTATTGACCAAAGGTCACAAAAGCATCCGTCAGCGCATCGCCGCCAAGATTCGTGTCCGTTTGTAAAAGCACAGGGATTCGGCCAGCGTCGAGGGTTAGAGCATTTTCAGCTTTTTCGAAAAGTAAAATTGTTTTGGCGGGAAGTTTGTCGGCCAAGTCTTTGTTCAGTCGCGCCACGTATTCGCTGTATTTCAAGGTGCTGATTTTATAATCCCCGGCTTTTTCCGCGTCCTCGATCAGTTGTTGAAGATTGGCCGGGGGATTTTGAGCCACCACCATAAAATCCAACTTTGCGGTCGTATTAATTAATTGCTTGGCCGCTTCGGCATCTTCAATGCCAGGCAACTGAACCAAGATGCGATTGTCGCCCTGTTGCGAGATTGAAGGCTCGGCCACCCCAAATTCATCGATGCGGTTTCGAATGGTTTCAATCGCCTGCTGAATAACCTTGGCTTTGTAGTCGAGCAAGTAGGCTTCGTAGTAGCGGTAAGTAATTTTCGAATCAGTTTCATTCATTTTCTGCAGGACCGTGGCGTAGCGCGAATCCAAATGTTCCACCACCCGTGGCTTCATCGCAGGAGTCGTTACGATTTCGAATTCGTTTTCCGCGTTGTTGAGGGGTTTTACCTCTTGAACTTCGATCTTTTCACGCGCGAATTCGGCCACCAAACTTTTTGCCAGGCGTTGACCGCCCTCGCTGACCACGCCGGCCACATCGACCCCCATGACCAGATGCAGTCCCCCTTGGATGTCCAGACCGTAATTAAGTTTTTTCTGGGTCGGCCACCACATATTTTTTGTGTTGATAAAATTTGGCGCAATCCACACGAATCCCAGCACGAGACCCACGACCGCCAGCAAGGTTCGCATTCTAATATTGTCCATGATTCATCCACCTTTTGTTGTCGTTAAAATCTGCAGTTGAGATGTTAAGTAAAGAAATTAAACAAAGAAATCCAGCCGAGTTTATTAACTTAACTTTTAAGATCCGACTTTTGACGATTTTCCGCATTCTTCTCGAGACTGCTTTGAGAGCCTGCGATTTGTTTGCGGAGCATCTTAATTTTTACGCCGTTGGCGATTTCTAAAGTCACCACCGTGTCGGTCATGCCGTCGATGGTTCCTAAAATTCCGCTGTTGGTAAAAATAGCGTCGCCGCGTTTCAGCCCGGTGACCATGCGTTCATGATCTTTCAGGCGCTTTCCCTGAGGCCGGATAATTAGGAAGTAAAAAATTCCGATCATGATTAAAAAAGGCAAAAACATTTCAAGGGTGGATGGCTGGGCGGCGTTCACGAATCAAGTCTCCTGTGGATATTGGTCTGCAACAGAACTTTAAATGGCAGAAGCCTGAACCGTAACCTTCCGAGATCAGCGAGTTAAGTCTTGATAAATCGCGTTAAACAGAAGTCTCGGTATTGTTCCCAGGTGTTTTCCTGAATAGCCTGGCGAGCTTTGCTCATCAGGCTCATATAGAAGTGCAAATTGTGAATAGAATTGAGCCTGCTGCCTAAGATTTCACCACTCAAGAACAAGTGCCGAAGATAAGATTTGGTGTAGTTGCGGCAAGTGTAGCAGTCACATTCG
>JAYUPS010000242.1:0-24807 GCA_043759945.1 Bdellovibrio sp. | reverse complement strand
GAGGTCCTGGGAAACCTTCGCAGCGCTGGAACTCTTTATGCTGGAGTGCGAATCGAAGCGCCGACTATAAATGCAACGGGTCCAACCGGAAGAATTATCGCGAATAATATCACCGCAGCATCATTTCTTTACAGCTCGGACTCAAGGCTTAAGAAAAACATCAAAACGACGTCTGGTCTAAAAACAATTGCGCGACTTCGTGGTGTTCAATTTAACTGGAAAAACTCCGGCATGCTGTCAACAGGTGTTGTTGCTCAGGAACTTGAGCAGATACTGCCCTCTGCTGTCACGACAGACCCCGACACGGGAATGAAGTCAGTGGACTACGCGCAAATTATTGCGCCTTTGCTTGAATCCGTAAAAGATCTTCATCGCGAGAATATTAATTTAAAAAGCCGGCTGGATAAAATTGAAAACAAGCATCACTAGGAAAATTTCTAATTCAGGCATGTCGCTGATTGAAGTACTGGCGGCTCTGACTATTGGATCCATTGTTACGCTTGGAATTTCAAATTTAATCATTAGTGCCATAAAAACTCAGCAATATATGCTCTTTCGTACTGCAGTTGTAGACAAGCGGCTTGAGATCCTAGGTGAATTGGGAGAAGGTACGGCTTGCACCGCCAATTTTGCTGGGGTTAACCCAACTACAAATTTACCCCAGGTCAACACCCTTCGACGCGCCAATGGATCCATTTTTTTGCAGAGGTTTAATCTTGGAGCCCCGGTTTACTCAAGGCAGATTCAAATCACAAATATCTACTTTAGGACAACTCCAAGTCACAGCTTCAAAGCCTCTGGAGCGGCCGTTAACAACGTGGTCGAGGGAGAAGCCGAGTTGACAGTTGATTTTTCAAACATCAACCCAAATCCCGGTGGGCTAAGGACAATTAGTCGCACCATCAAACTATCGGTAACTCTCAATGATACCACTAAAACAATCATTACCTGCAATTCCCTCGGCGGCGGGGATGACAATTTGTGGAAATTGAATGGAGCAAGAACCTATTTCATGGGTAACGTGGGAATTCGGAACGAAGATCCTACAGAAAAATTGGATGTTACTGGAATCATTTTCACATCCGGGACCGCGAGCGCAGCTCAAAGAATTTCCGCACCGGCAATTTCAAGTCTAGGAAACATGGCCGCAAATTCAGTTCACTCTAGACAATATATGTACAGTACCTCCGATCAAAACTTAAAAATAAACATTGAGAATTCTTCAGGTTTGGCCATAGTTCAGAAACTTCGCGGCGTAGATTTTGACTGGAAAGATTCAGGAGTTCATTCTGCCGGGCTAATTGCCCAAGAAGTCCAATCTGTATTGCCCGAAATTGTTAGCAATAACGCCGAAACCGGATTTTACACCATCGAGTATCTTAAGCTCGTAGGTCCTCTTATTGAATCAATCAAGGAACTTTCCCGAGAGAATAAGATTTTGAAAAAGCGAATTTCAAAACTGGAAGAAAAAAAATAAATTACTCGGTGTCATTGTATTGAATCGTTCCAGCCGGCGACCCAAATGGAGAACATCTTAAAAGAGGATCTGTAGCCAGTTTGTTTTTATTTCCAATCTTATAATTATCCGCAGTGGCTGATTTTTTCACCCAAGCTCCGCCCTCCCAAAAAGCCAGAGTATTGTTGCCTGGCGAACTGAATTCACGGGTCCAAACCGCTCTTGCCGACCCACAGCCCAAATCAAAACAAATCTGATTAAGGGAACCAGGCCTTGCATTGATGTCATCGGCCCCAAGGGCAACCAGAACCTGTCTCACTGCCGGGGCAATTTGCGCCCATGTCAAATCGCCCGCGCACATCGGAGGAGATGGCGGAACACAGGGTTTGAGAACTACCTTCTCGATAGTTCCCGCATTGGCCGCCATCCGAAACCGTCTCCACTCTTCGGGAGTTTTTACAGGCACCAGAAGACCAATTTCCTCACTTTCGGGGTCCTTAGAAATCGGCCGGTTGTTGTCGACCACTTGGCAAACATTCCACTTGTCAACTTCCTCCTCTTTCAAAGCGCCAACATCTTCAGCCCCGACCGCCGAGCCCGAGACAGCATCAATATTTTTCGGAGGCGGCTTTATACCGTCGGGAATATAGACTTTGATAACAACATTCGGATTTGGATTTCCTGCCCCAGATCCAGAGGTGTCTGTTCCAAAAATCGCTTTCACAAGATCGGAAAACCAACCCGCCTGAACTTCGCGACCCGGATTATTTTGAATTTCAGAAATTAAGGAAAAATATCGCTGAGTTGATTTTAAACCAACGCCTGAGAATAAAATTAAGGCAACGATAGGTCCTAAAATCGGAAACAGCCTTTTCATATCTTCAACTTTAAACAATCCCCTTGAATTGCGAAAGAACAATGAAAGCCAGTCTCACTTTAGTATTCCTATTCGATTTGGCTCACCACCGACAAAAAACAGATAAAAAAATATTCTCAATTTGATTCATTCCTCACTTTCGACGACTTCAATTCTCAATCCCGCGTTGGCCAATCCAGCGCAAGTTCTAAGTCCGGCGAAGTAAAATTTATTGAGCGACATTCCACCACAGGTCATTGCATTGTCCATGAGCACAGATAAACCTCCAGAGTTTCGCATCGTAATGAATGTTCGACGGAATTTTGGGAGGGCGCTCGGCTACTTCAAAAAAACTCTCGGGAGCTTTAAAGAAGGACGAGCCCAAGTCTCTAGAAATTTGAGATATTCTTTGATCGAAGTCTGAAAGCACTCCCACATTGACGGCTTTTATCTGCATGGCCGGTTTTAATATTCTTTTAAAAACGCCCAGCAAAGTTCCGCTGCCGACGGGAAGCCAAATAGTTCTAGGGGCTTCACCAATTTGCTTTGAAATTTCAGCCCACTGGAGGGCGAGTTCTCGTTCAAAAGCTTGACTAAACTCCTTGCAACTAAAACCCAACGGAATTTTTGCGATCTTCATCGAAGCCTCTTGGAAGGCTTTGGTCTCAGCCTGCGCAAGAGTATCGACAAGGGTAATTTGAGCTCCATATTTTTCAGCCAGTCGAGTGAACCGGTGCTTTCCATCTAGCTCAGGCTTCGGTCCTCGGTCCCGCTCACAGATGATGTGGATTTTGAATCCAAGCACCGATCCGACAAAAGCCAAAGCTACCTGTGCAAACCCCGCAAAGGGACTCGCGTAGACAAAACTTTCAAAACCACCCTTCGAAAACTCTTGCAGCATTTCCCCGCACGCGCGTTGTTTGCTTCCGCCCGGAAGCAAATCGTCGCGAACCACAAAGAAATTCCGCTCTCCAAGTTCAAATTTTTCTAAAATAGCCGGCGGTGAAAATGTTTGATCCATGGTTCTCTCCGTTCCGAGCTAATTGTCGAGCGCACCCTGATCAATCCAGCGCAGGAGTAAATCTTTTTCAATCGCGGAAAGTGGATTGTTCACGCGCGCCGGCGGCATGCGGTTCGCGGCCACCACTTCGCGAATCAAGGCGACATTTGGCTTCACCGAAGCATAGGAATCCAAACTAATTCTCCCGCCTGCTCCATGACAGGAAAGACATTTCGGTTCAAAGACTTTGCCCAGGACTTGTTGAAAGGTTGGGTTGTTCAAATCCGCTTGCGGAATGTTATCTGTCGGCTCCTCTGCCGCAACGGAGGCAGGCCCCTTGGCGCAACCTAAGACAAACACCAAACCTAAGACCCCTGTTTTGAATTTCATACTTACTCCCATCTGGCTACCTGAGCCTTCAAAGGCAAATTAGCTCACTCTGACTAATACGCCTAGATAGGTCTTTAAGAAACACCTGTTTCTTGTTAGGAAACAGGCATGGACCTGCAAGAATTGAAACTTAAAGAGATCAGCTTATTTTTAGATTTGATGAAGACCAAATCCATTCGGGAATTGGCACGGCAACGGAACTTGCAGCCAGGTCAGATTTCAAAGTCTTTGCGGGGCTTAGAAGTAAAACTCGGTTATGCTTTGGTCCATCGAACGGCCCAAGGGGTGTCTTTAACCGCGAAAGCCTTAGAAATCTTGCCGATCTTAGAGGGCATCCGTAACTTTCAAGATCAGCTCGATGGAAAAGAAAACTTAAAAACTCAAACGACTTTAACGATTGCGACCACTTCTTTTTTCTCGACGCATTTTGTTCCGCTTATACTAGGAAAATTGGCGATACAGGAACCCGGCATTCAGTGCGAACTGATTGATCTTCCCCCCAATCAATTTATACCGGTGGCACTTCGTCATGGTTTTGAAGTTTGCCTGCACATGGAGGATCTAGACTGGCCCAAGACTTGGACTTCGATTGAAGTTGGCAAAGTGCATTGGCAATTGTGCAGTCGCAAAGACCATCCTTTGAAATCAAAATCAACTCTCGCCCAAGTTTTAAAATATCCATTCACTTACCCCATCTATTGGACGACCGAAGGAAAACGTTATGGCGACGACAACTTTCCCGTGCCGATTAAAAAAAGAATTCGCGGGTTTGAAACGGCGACGGCCACCAGCGCAGCCCAAATTATCTCGCAGACCGATCACGTTGGATTTTTACCAAATTTAGTTTCTGGCCCGATGGTCAAAAGAAAAGAGCTTAAGATCATCGAAGTCGCTGGTCTGAAAGCCGTCAGCCAGAATGTTTATATTTCGGTAAAAAGCGACGCGATCAAACAGCGACGCCTGGAGTGGCTGAAACAGCAATGCGAGCAGCTGCTACAGCTAAATTAAAGATGTTTTTTAACAAACTGTTCGATTTTTCCGACAACCTGATCGAAATCAAGATCCGTTGAGTCCAGTACAAGAGCCTCTTCGGGCACCTGCAAAGGCGCCGTTTTCCGACTGGAATCCTGCTGATCCCGAATGCGTTGATCCTGCACAGTTTTTTCTGCCGACAGCCCTTGTTCTTTGGCTCGACGTTCCGCCCGATTTTCTTGGGTGGCGGTCAGATAAACTTTGGCTTCCGCATCGGGGAACACAACGGTACCGCAATCGCGTCCCTCGGCCACCAGTCCCGTTGCCGAGTCTGAACACTGCCGCTGGGCCCCGAGCAAACTTGCGCGCACTTTTGGGAAATGGCTAATTTGACTTGCGATCGAACCAACATCTTCCCGGAAAATTTCCGGCGTGACGTCTTTGCCTTTGAAAAACACAAGAGTCTGTTCGTCTTGCATTTCGACATGCCAAATACTTTTGTCCAATGCCAGTTGGCTCAGAGCCTGTTCGTTATTAAGATCCGACTTTAATTCTTGAGCGACAAAAGCCAAACCCCGGTAAAACGCGCCCGTGGAAACCCAGTTCCAACCCAAACGCCGGGCCAGTTCGCGACTGACCGAAGTTTTTCCCGAGGCCGAAGGTCCATCAATCGTAATCACTTGGCCCATATATTCCCTAATTACTTCCATGAGATAAAATATCCTTGAGAACTTTTATGGCTCTCTGATTTTCTTCCATCAATCCACAACTGATTCGCAAATACCCTGGCAATCCGTAATTTAAAACAGGACGCAGAATAATCCCTTTAGAAAGCAGTTGCTCGTTGAGTTTTTTCACATCCCGGCCGCTATCGAACAGAATGAAATTCGCGTTCGATGTAATCACCGGAAGTCCCATCTGCTCAAGTTCTTTCGCAAGATAATCCATCCCCAGCCACGTCTGAGAAACAACGTTCTCAACATACTCTTGGTCTTGCAATGCAGCAATGGCCCCGGCCTGGGCCAGGCTGTTGACATTGAATGGATTTCGAACGCGATTCACAAAATCAATGACCTTTTCTTGAGCGGCTAAAACTCCGACGCGAAGACCAGCTAAGCCATAAGATTTAGAAAGAGTCCGAACCACGCTGACATTTTTCCATTCCCGAAAATGATTCAAGACCGGCGCCGAATCCTTGGCACGCACAAATTCAGCATAGGCCTCGTCAAAAATAATCATTAAATCCGGATCGTTTCCGAATTCATTTAAGAATTTTTTGACTTCACTCCACGGAATATACACACCCGTTGGATTGTTGGGGTTGGCCAAAAACACCAATTTGATTTTGTCCCGAGCCCGGCCCGTTCGCAGAACTTGAGCCATTTTTTCCAAATCCATCCCAAAGTTTTTTTCCACCGGCACGGTCAAGTTTTTTACCCGCGCCGCTTGCGCACAGATTCCGTAGGCCACGAACGAATATTGAAAAGAAAGAATTGCGTCGCCGGGTTCACAATAAATACGAATCAGAAGATCTATTAATTCGTTGGAACCATTTCCGATCGTTAAATTTTTCGCAGGAATTTTCCAAGTCTTTTCGATGACTGCCAGAAGCTCAGTGCAGCTCGCATCTGGATAACGGTGAATCTCGAGCAGCGCTGTTTGCAGAGCGGCTCGCACTTTGGGAGAGACACCCATCGGGTTTTCGTTGCTTGCCAGCTTTACAACTTCGGTCAAACCATATTGTTTCTGCGTTTCCGCAATCGGTTTGCCGGCGACATACGGCACCAGGCTTTCAATTTCCGGAGAAACCTTCATACCAAGACCTCTTTAATTGCTTTTTTAATTATTTCAACGTGCTCAGGGCTTGTCGTTTCGACCACGAAAGTAATCTTTGTTTGACGCAGATCTAGTCCTAACGAAACTCGATCATGATGGACCTCTAAGATATTGGCGCGATTGTCGGCGAGCACTTTAGTCAGACGATTCAAATTCCCCGGAAGATCATCCACGACGACCGAGAGCTCGACCAATCTGCCTTTGCGGATTAAGCCCCGCTCCAATATTTTTTCGATCAAATTCAAATCGATGTTTCCCCCGCAAATAACAATTCCCGTTTTCGAAGTGGGTTTGAACTTTTTAGACAAGAGCGCGGCCATCGCAGCGGCCCCCGCACCCTCGGCCACGGTCTTGTGGCGCTCCATTAAGAAAACAATGGCTTCGGCAATCTCATCGTCCGATACCGTAACGATGTCATCCACCAAGGGCTTAATGAAAGAATCAAACATAACCGCGGAAGGTTTTTTCACGGCGATACCATCGGCAATTGTTGAAATACGCCCGCGCAAAGTCGGAGATTGGCCCTTGAGTTGTCGTGCGATGGTGTCGACTTGATCACTTTGAACGCCCAGGATTCGACACTTGGGATTTTTGGCTTTGATGGCCGTCGCGATTCCGCTAATTAGTCCGCCACCACCCACAGGAACGACCAGGGTGTCTAAATCGGGATGCTTATCAAAAATCTCCAACCCCAAAGTTCCTTGTCCTGCGATGACAGCGGCATCTTCATAGGGGTGAACAAAAACATAGCCTTTTTCCTTTTCAAGTTCTTTAGCTTTCTCGAAGGCATCGTCATACATTTCACCGAACAAAATTACTTCGGCACCATAGCTCCGGGTCGCTTCAATTTTAACCAGGGGAGCGTTGATCGGCATAACGATCGTGCATTTCACGCCGGCCTTGCGCGCGCTGAAGGCAACTCCTTGAGCATGATTGCCGGCAGAACTGGCGACCACGCCGCGGGCTTTTTCGGCCGAACTTAAAGACGCGATCTTGTTATAGGCCCCTCGCAGTTTAAAACTGCCGGTGTGTTGAGTGTTTTCAAGTTTTAAGAAGATCGAAGCCCCTAGGGCATCACTCAAAAGATCGGACTTCACCATTTCGGTGGTTCGAATGACGGCCGCAATAGTCTCTTTTGCCTTTAAGACATCATCTAAGGAAACTTTCATCGAACCCCGCTCCATGTCACAGGGCTCTGAACTTATTCCTCAGACCAGGGAATGGCAATCCCCCAGAGGGGGCTGTAGCCGATGGCCTCTTTCCATAAGCTCATTTCTAAGCCTTTGTCGCTAATGCCCTTTTCTAAATCTTCATCCCTGAAGAAAAAGAAGGGTGCCAAGTGTTTGCCGCATTCATTGCAGCGTTCAACCGGATGTTCTTCACGTTCAGTCACTGTCCCACAGACATGACAGCGACGGACGTGCAGTAGTTTTCTCGTCGCCATGAACCAAGAGTAACAGCTAGACTTCGGTCTAGCTAGCTGTGACTTTTATGCAAGCCTACAGAATCACTGAATATTTATGTCTTATGACTTGACGCATTAATGAAATAAGAGCCTGTAATTAAGCAGATGCCGGGAACAGTTATGATTCATGACTTTAAGCATTCTGTTTAGGAATTCGACGGCCCAAACTTGAGCGCGGACCTACAAATGCCGGGTTAAATGCTGGAGTTCACCTTGAGGAGAAACCAGATAAATAACCGGAGACCCCGTGATTTCTTTTTTAACAATAACAAAACCAAGGATGGTTCCCTCTTCTTTCAATGGGAAATATCCCACGAAGGGTTTGTCGATTCCGGAAAACAGATTGTTTTGGATCCATTCGAAAGTTGGTTTAGTTAAGATTTCTTGTTCCGAAATTTCGGCCAAGAATCGAAACCCCTCGTGATTTTTAACTATGACTTCCAGGTCTTCGGGAGGGGCTCGCAGACTGTCGGGCGTGGCCATCAATTCCATGGCTTTGCGAATCTGAATAATGCGCGCAGGGTCCTCTTCGCTCGCAAAAACCGAAAGTGAGGTCAAAATTGAAGTCAAAATTAAAAGTGCCGTAACAAAAAGAAATTTTCGCATCGTGAAAGCAACATTACAAAAGGCGGGCCGCCAAAAGCTCTTGAGCCAAGGTCTTGAATTCGAATTGAAGGGCAGAAAAATGACAATTGCTGCCAACCCCCTGCATATTTTTCCTGTCTAGGGACTCCACATCGAAATATTCATCCCTCGCGACTGGCACTCCGCATGCTTAGGGAAAGCTAGGGAAACAAATTATGAAAAGCATGAATACCGCCATTATTAATACTTTAAAATCTCAAGCCAAAGCCGAGGCTCCACGATTGCTTTTAGCGACATTGGCTTTGCTGATTGTCGGGCTTTTGTTTAATCCTTCCGAACGGAAAATCCAAAACACTCAAGAGGTCGTGATGGAAATTCCATTAAAGAAAAAATCCGCGGCTGATGTTTCGGTAGCGAATCTAAAAAATCCAGGCCAGCGATAACCCTGTGATGGAGTTTATCACTCCCGTGACAGGCACGGGAAAACCTTGGCTAGAATCCAGGGCTTCTTTCCAAACCAATTTGTCTTCATTAATAAAACGCCAGTAGTACTTAACGACGATTTGTTTTCGATATAGCTGGTAAAATCCCAACGTCGTGGCAAAATTGAGATTGGATTTCCCCATGGAACCCCCGCTCAATGGCGACGACCAAGAAATCCAGCTGTAAGCAATTCCGGGCGAAATATTTGCGTAGAAAGTGCCAAAACTCACCCCATAACTAAACTCAGGACCAATTCCCAAACTGGTTCGAAAGACTTGGAAATCGGTCTCCGCTAAAAACACCGAGGGCGAATCGAAATTTAACCGGTGAAAAGCAAAAGTGAAAACGGGCATCCATGCGAAGTGGTATCCGGACGCGGGTTCCTTCGAAACGAAGGTCGCGGAGATACCGCCCAAGATGCCGCCGCCAGATCTATTGTTGGTAACCAAGGTCTCACGGTCCTGCAAGCTAATCAGTGTTCGGTTATTCGCTATATCAAGCGAAAATGCGTTGGGAACGTATTCTTGCAGGAAGTCCCTAACTCCGGCGGAAACCGTTGCAGACATCAACAGTAGGATAAGACCAATATAGAATTTCATTATTTAGTACGACGGGCCAATTCATTCACCGCGGACTCGTTCACCTGGTAGAAATATCCGCCCATGCCTTGGGTATTGCGAGTGAGCATTTCTAAGCCAGCAATTCCCCAGTGATTGTTTCTTTCCGCAAGTTCTTTCATGCGATAAAGATCATTGGGTGTGGACTCATAAGCTTGGGAAATTTTCTGGAGTTGGGAATTCTTCAAATTACGGATCACCCGGGGCGTTTCTTTTTCTTTATTAACGTCAATTCCCATTTCTGAAAAAAGCTTGAGTGCGGCGCTTATACGAGCAAACCGGGCGTTGTATTCACTTTCGTCGATTTCCGGATTTTGAACGGGATTTCGGTCGTTTCCCCATTTTTTTTCAGCGTAGATTCGGCCAAGAAGAACGTTGGCCTGATTTAAAGATTTTTGCATCTTTTGGCGCTCCGGGAACAACACCACTTTTTCATCACCCAAACTGATTAACTCCGTTGCTGATAAGACGTATTTTTCAAGCGTGATTTGCACTGAGTTTTGATGGTCGCCCAGTCCGCGCAATTTTGCGGGCAAAACTTTTGAGTTTTCACCCTCGGAGGGAACTGCACCTTCCAAATTCACTCCCAGACCCAAAAGCTCCTGATTCAATTCCTCACACCGCTGAAGTCCCGATTGGTAGACATTGTGGCCGGCGTCCTTTCGCGTGCCCTGCTGGCAGGCAACCGAAAAAAGCCCAACCAGAATCATCGATGCGAAAAATTTTACTGGGTTCATTCCCTAAGTTATATGGGAACAGGGACAGAGCTGATACTGTCACTTTCCTAACAGGCAAAAGCTACATTCAGTTTTTCTGAGCCTCGCCGGCCGCACCTGGCACCTAAAACGAATACGAAGTACCCACCAGCATGGTGAAGGTATTTTGAACCTTGTTGATCGTATCGTAGGCTCCGTTGAGACGTTGGACGCTTTTCCCATTCCCGCCCGTGTAATAGCCGCCGAAAGTGTATTCGATGCTCCCGCTTCTAAAAGCCGCGTTGGCGCTAAATCCCAGTTGGTCGACCCGGTCGCCCTGACCACGCACTTTGGCTTTGTCGGGAATTGGATGAGAAGAAAAATTAGTAAAAAAACCACTTCTGATTTTGAACCATTCTACCCAGCGATATTCGGCGCCGATCGAGGCATTGATAACCGAGCGATGTTCGATATTTTCGGCCACATTATCGAGCTCCAAATCCCGATACTCGGCCGCTCCGTAATAAGTCAAATCCGTTGCGATCAACCAACGCCCTAAATCGTCATAGGAAATGCCGACCGCCAATTTTGTGGGAATCCGAGTTTTGGAATCCAGCTGATTGAAATTCTTGGTCGTTCCAGTCACCCCGGTCTGTTCAATGGTATTTTCCAAATAAGTCGCTCGGCCCGAGACTTGAATGCTGGGCAAACGCAACGACAGGCCCAATTTCCAATTGGCATTGAGTTCTTTCAAATAGCCCGCGATAAAAACGACGGCGTTTTGCGTGATGGTTCTTTCCTCGCTGTAGATTTTAAAATCCGTCGGACTGTTGTAGATGCGATCATTGACGGTTTTCGTTAAGCTGCGAGCGGTGTAGTAGCCGGTCAGTCCCACAAACTCGGTGCCTGAAATCCGGCGAGCAATGGCGCCCCCGACCCAGATCGATTCATCCACCATGGAAAGGGTCGATGTGTTGGTTTCTGTAGAATTAATATCCCCCCGAAAGCTGTCGTACTCGGGGACTAGAATCGATAAGCTCATCGTCCAATCTTTCAAAAACTCCAATTGCGTGGGACGAATCACCGAGCCGGTCGAAGAAGGCAAAGCCCGGAAGAAACCTTGGTTGGAGCGCAGGGCCGCATTCACCAAGTCATCTCCTTGACCGTATTTGGTTTCGAATTTTTTATATATCCCCACGGCGGCCGAAAAACTTTTTCCGTCCATCGCGGCTAAAGTCGCCGGATTGTACCAAGCTGCACCCGAAGCATCGTGGTTCACGGCCGTCGCGGCACCGCCCATTCCGGCAGACTGATCTCCGATTAAAATAGAATTGTAATTTCCCGACGCCGCGCGAGCGAACTCGAATGAATACGCGAGGCCAATAAATAAAATAATGAGTTTAGTTCGCGGCTTCGGCAATCTTTAAAAAGGATGCCACGTCCAAAGAGGCCCCGCCAACCAGAAATCCGTCCACGAAAGGAATATGGACTAGAGTTTTTGCATTTTCAGGCTTCACACTTCCGCCGTACAAAAGAGGCGTATTTTTAAAACCCATTTTCTCTAAATATTGATGCACAAAAAGATGGGTTTCTTGCACCTGTTCTGGACCCGCCACACGTCCAGTACCGATGGCCCAAACCGGTTCATAGGCAATCACCAAGGATCGTGTCGGATCAACCCCGATCAAACTTTCGGTCAACTGAGTTTTTAGAACTTCATTGGTCTTTCCGGAATCCCTTTCGAATAACAATTCTCCGATACAAATCATGGGAGTTAATCCCAAGCCTTGCGCGGCACGCGCTTTCTTAGCGACGTTTTCACTTGTTTCCTGGAAAAGATTTCGACGCTCACTATGGCCAAGTAGCGCCCAACGAGCACCCAGGCCCAACACTAAGACCGGCGAAACTTCGCCGGTGAAGGCTCCCGAAGGTTCAAAGTGAGAGTTCTGCGAACCGAATTCAACATCCGATTCACTCAGCGATTCAGAGGCGGCCTCGAGACAGGGCGCCGACGGAAAAAATACAAGTTTCGCGTTGGCCGGAACGGCTTTAGATTTTAACTCCGTAAAAAAAGCGCGAGTCTCTTTGGGCGTTTTGTGCATTTTCCAATTGGCCGCAAAGATTTTTTTCACTGTTTTGTTCACTGGTTTGTTCACAGAGGAGTGCCTTTGCGATTTCTCATCACTTCAAGTCCAGGTAAGCGATCACCCTGCAAGTACTCAAGGCTTGCGCCCCCACCCGTTGATATATGGGTCATTTTTGCGGCAAACCCCGAAGCTTCGGCGGCGGCGGCGGAATCTCCGCCGCCCACTATTTTTAATCCGGTGTTTTTAGCCAGGGCTTCTGCGACCGCAAAAGTGCCTGTCGAAAACGCGGGTTTTTCAAACACGCCCATCGGACCATTCCAAAAAATGGTCTTCGCCTCACTCAAAACAGTTTTGTATTTTTCAATTGTTTTAGGACCGATGTCCAAAGCCATCAGGCCTTCGGGAACAGAACTTGTTTTTGTAATTTCACCTTGGGTTGCCCCAAATTCAGAGGCCACCACATGATCGTCTGGCAAATGCAAAGATTTTCCCCGAGCTTCCATCCGGGCGATCATTTCGCGCGCGTAACTTACTTTGTCGCTTTCAACCATCGATGTTCCGACACTCAGACCTTGAGCCTTTAAAAATGTGTAGGCCATTGCTCCACCGATGATAAACCCGTCTACTTTGTCCATTAAATTCTCGAACACGTCGATTTTATCAGAAACTTTCGAGCCGCCCATCACTGCGATGTAAGGGTGCTGAGGTTTATCCAGCAGCCGATCAAGCATTTGAATTTCTTTTTCGATTAAAAATCCGATGCCGCGATTTTTAATTAATTTTGGCAAGGCATCAATAGAGGCGTGGGCACGATGGCTCGCTCCAAAAGCATCATTCACATAGACATCGGTAAATTCCGCCATCTGTGCAGCAAAAGATTCATCATTTTTTGTCTCGCCGAGAAAAAAGCGAATATTTTCAATCATGATGACTTGTTTTTTGCCTTTAAGCCCCATGACCAGCGGCTTAATGGCGTCGGCCTCTGGCTCTTCAACCAAAATCACTTCAATTGACATCAGCTCGGCCAAACGTTTTGCAATGGGTTCCAAAGAAAACTCGGAATCTCCGGCGGACTTGGGTCGACCCAAGTGCGAAGAAATTACCAGGTTGGCCTGTTGCTCGAGAGCATATTGTATTGTTGGGATAGAAGCCCGAATACGAGTGTCATCGGTGATGAGGCCCTTATCCATTGGGACATTCAAATCAAGGCGCAAGAAAAGAATTTTTCCCTTGAGCTCTAAATCTCGGATCGTTTTAATTCCGACCAGTCCGGTGTTGCTCGAATTAACTTGGTTCACGAGTTAAAGACCTTTGTCGTTCATGTAGAGAGCCAAATCCACCATCCGATTTGAAAATCCCACTTCGTTGTCATACCAAGCGAGAACTTTGCCGGTGCGTCCCCCGACAACCATCGTGGTGGCCAAATCAATAATCGCACTGTGCTTGTTGCCCATGAAATCAACGCTCACCAGTTCAGCTTCTTCGCAGGCCAGAATCCCCTTCAGGTCGCCGCCCGCCGCTTTCTTCAGAGCCTCGTTAATTTTGTCGATGCTCAATTCTTTTTCGGTATTAAAAGTAAAATCAATCAAACTGACGTTGGGTGTTGGCACCCGAATAGAAAGACCGTCGATTTTTCCTTTGAGCTCAGGGAGCACCAATCCGACCGCTTTGGCGGCGCCCGTGGTGGTGGGGATCATGGAAATAGCCGCAGACCGGGCGCGCCGTGCGTCCGAGTGAGGAGCATCCAAAATCTTTTGATCGTTGGTGTAAGAATGCACGGTCAACATGGTGCCATTCACCACGCCGAAATTTTGATGAATCACTTGAGCTAAGGGCGCCAAACAATTTGTCGTGCACGACGCATTTGAAACGACAAAATCTTTCGAAGGGTCATACTGGGTGTGATTAACTCCGAAAACAACCGTGCGATCAGCTCCATCGGCCGGTGAAGAAACCATCACCCGTTTTGCGCCCGCCTTTAGGTGGGTCATGAAATCTTCTTTTTTCTTAAAAGCTCCCGTGCACTCCAGCACCAAATCCACGCCCCAATCTTTCCAGGGAATCTGTGCGGGATCTTTGTGGGCAGAAATAGCCACTTTCTTGCCGTTAACGGAAATTGATTTTTCATCGTGAGTGACTTCAGCCTGAAAACGTCCGTGCGAGCTGTCGTACTTTAGCAAATGGGCCATGCCTTCGACGCTGTCGAGAGAGTTGATTCCAACAATATCAAATTTTTCGAATCCCGCGCGGAACAAAACTCGTCCGATGCGTCCAAAACCGTTGATCCCGACCCGTAATTTTTGATTGCCAGATGCCATGAGCTTTTTATCAATCTGTCCGGAAAAAAAGTCCATCACCAATTGAGTTTGGTGAACAGTTGACGCGCATTTTCGTTGGTGGCTTCGGCCAAGCGTTCGACTTCAATTCCCCTGAGCCGAGCCACAAACTCTCCCGTGTGGACGACGTAGGCTGGAATATTCTTTCGACCCCTCATCGGCATCGGTGCCAAAAAAGGCGAATCCGTTTCGACGTGCAATCGGTCCAGCGGAACCAGCAGACAGGTTTGGCGCAATTCTTCAGCATTTTTAAAGGTCACAACCCCGCTCATGGAAATATTAAAACCCAAGTCCAAGCACTGCTTTGCCAACCATGAAGTTCCGGTGAAGCAATGAATGACTCCGGAAACTCGGCCTTTAAACTCATTCAAAATTTCGACGGTGTCGGCTTCGGCGTCCCGGGTATGAATTTCGACCGGTATTTTATGAGCGCTGGCAATTTCAAGCTGCTGACGAAAGGCCTCTTTTTGATCGGCAACCGGAGACTGGGTGTAAAAATAATCAAGGCCTATTTCGCCCAAAGCAACCACCCACTTTTCGGGCAGGTTCTTATTCAGGTAATCACCCGTTTCTTTTGTCCAAACAGCTCCGTGATGGGGATGCACTCCCAAAGTACAGGCCACCACGGGGAAGTATTTCTGGGCAATTTCGAAAACCACCGGGTGATCTTCGGGCTCTGTTCCAATTGTTATTATGCGCTCAACACCCGCGGCCTGGGCTTTTTCGATCGTCTGTTCTGGGGAATCTTCCAGCATGTCCAGGTGGGCGTGTATGTCGATCCAACGTGCGGTCATGCTTGGATTTTACCGTTTCTACGAGACCTTGTCCACGAAGATTCCCAGATGTGTTTTGTTCTCGGAAATTAAACCAACAGATGACTTCGGATCCAGAACTCCTCAAACACGACCAAACTGTCTCGGGAGCCTTGAAGCTCCCGCTCCAAACCCAGAGCCAGCTCAAAAAGTTCGGGGGCCTGAGAACTCCAGGGTTCCGCGGGTCCCGTATGCAGTCCATGCTTCTGGAAAAAATTCTCGCGGAAATATCCCTGTAGACCCAACGCCAAAGTCTGCGCAAGATTTCGATCCTTAACCCGCTCTTTGAACGCATTCTTAAGATAACTTTGCGGATCTTCTTTCCACCATTTGATGATTTCGTTGATGCGCTCGCGGGATTCCAGATCCAGATTATAAATCGGATCTAGATTTTGCGCGGGCACGGTCAACACCATCGAGCGCGATCGCAAAGTCGGAAGAACATGCTTAGCCGTCGGAGCAATCAACAAAAAAATTGTCTTCGGCGGCGGCTCTTCCAGGATTTTGAGCAAAGAGTTTGCTGCCCCCGGGCTGAGCATTCCGGCTTCTTCAATGATGACGATGCGATGTCGCGAAAGGCTTTTCAGGCTCAAGAAATCCAAAACTTCGCGCGCTTGCTCGATCTTGATTTGCGTTTTTCCAAGTCTCAGAACCAAGAGTGCCTCGCTCTGACCTTTGGCAACGCGAAGACAAGGCCCACATTTTAAACAGGGCTCACCGGGGGACGGGGGGCTCTCGCAGACCAGCCCCTGAGCCAACTCTGTTGCCAGACGAGCTTTTTCAAAACGATCGGGTCCCACCAGCAAAAATGTGCTGTTTAAATTTTCTTGCGCAAATATTTTTTTGATTTCGATGATGGTTTGAGCCATCAGCCCAACCAGCCGAGAGAGCGAATAGATTTTAAAAGTTCTTCCAGCAATTGATCCGGTTTTTTCGAGGCATCGAGCACAAGCCAATGTTTAGGATTCTCCTGCGCCTGTTTTAAAAAACCCTGGCGGACTCGATCGTGAAACGAATCGGTTTCAGATTCGATGCGGTCTTGAGACTGACTGGTTTGACCTTCACGCTGGCGCCGGCGCCGCTTGCTCTCTTCAACCGTAAGATCGAGCAAGATCGTGAGATCGGGCTGCAGACCCCCGGTGGCGAATTCATTAAGTCGCTCGACCCACTCTTCCGGAATTTCACGGCCCCCAGCCTGAAAAGCAACCGAACTTGCCGTAAAGCGATCACAAAGCACCCAGTAGTGTTTTTCTAAGGCCGGCCGGATGATGTGGTCGACATGTTGGGCGCGACTGGCTTCGTAAAGCAAAAGCTCGGTGCGCGCTGTCGGCGCGGGGCCTTTGGTTCGCAGGATCATTTCACGCAGCTCATCGCCCAATGGGGTACCCCCGGGCTCTCGGGTTCGAACCGTAGCAAGGCCCTTTGATTTCAACTCGGATTCCAAAGTCGACATCAACGAGCTTTTTCCAGACCCATCTAATCCTTCAAACACCAAAAATGGCATAGTGCGGGTTTGTTCTGATTAGGCTCGAAAGTCAATCAGAGGCTGTTTTTCGTGCGGCGGTAGCAACGCGAAGAAGCTTCTCGTATTGCAGGATTTCGGACCGCATGATTTCCACTTGGGCCTCGGACCATTCGAGTTCGAGATTCTTTACTTCGATTGTTGGCTGAATTTTGACCGATTTTATAATCACCGCCAGCGGCAGATCCGACTTTTTTTGCAAGTACTGGGTGATTTTTTCGGCCGGCTTCATCAAAGAGTGAGGCCACCGAGATTTTGCTTCCATCAGGAAAATACGATCGACGGGATACATGGGTTTGCGAATTTCTAGCCAACGAACAATTTCCAGCGCAATTTCTGGCGCAATTCCCGTGGAACTTTGACTTGAAAGGGTTACTTTTTCCAGCAGGGTTTCCCATAAATTTCTACGCAACTTCATGACTTCGACCAGGACCCGGAAACTTCCTTCTTCGTAACTAATACGCTCCCACAACTGAAACCAAAGCTCTCCCTCGGAGTAAAGCCAGGCCGCGGATTTGTCGTGGGATCCTGACTTCAAGCGCTGCAAGCTGGCATCAAAGACCTCGCGCAGTTTGCCGTGATGCACCTGTGTTCCCCGAGCCAGGGGCGAAATATCTTTAATTACTTTCTCTAAAGCAAGAATGGCTTTTTCAGAACTTAAAGGGGCAACCAAAGTTTCCAAAACCACCAGCGAGTGGCCCTTGAGAACACCGGCCAATACCGCCCAGCTCATAATGCACAGTGTAAATTTACCCATCACCAGTACCTCCGCGTGATCGGCCTTTGACCAATGGCGCCCTTTATTTCTATATTGCCGATTCTTAAGCTTAGATGCAATGACCAGCCCAGGAGTCTTCATGGAATCATTTATCGCCGTTGTACATATTTTAGTGGCCCTCGTCCTGATCTCGCTTGTTCTGCTTCAAGATACCAAGAGCGGATCTGTCGGAGGCGCATTTGGTGGCGGCGGCTCCAATTCCGTCTTGGGCGCAACCGGGGCAACAACCTTGGCTCAATCTATGACCCGCTGGGTGGCTGGAATTTTTGCGGTCACCTGCCTGCTGCTTTCTTATCACTCTTCGAAATCTTCTTCGAGCGTCATTGATGGCGCAGCAATCCCCACTTCTGCTCCAGTTATACCCGCGTCTTCTCCGGAAGCCGCGCCGGTGACTCCCGAAGCGGGAAAATAAGCGTTGAAAGCTGAAAACTTTCCCATGGATAAAAATAAAATTCCGTGGGTGGCGGGACTTTTAGTTCTGGGTTTAACGGCTTTGGTTATTTCCTTTTTTATCGAGAGTCGCAGTAAATTTGAACGCGATTCCATTTATCAAATTGGACAGGTCGAACGCCAAAAAGGGCAGGTTTGGGTTTTTCGTCCGGGTGTCGACCGGAAGAAAAAAGTCGATAAAATGCTCCCCGTGTCTCCTTTGGACTCGGTGGAAGTTGAAGATGGTTCGGAAGCACGAATTCTGTTTGAAAATACCGCTCTGGTTCGATTGCCCAGTGAATCCATGGTAACTTTTGAGCGTGTGGACGTTGATGACGGAGCTCAGGACGTAATTTTTATTCAACGCGGAGATCTTAAAGTTGAGGATCCGGGTCGCGACGGAGAACTTTTCATTTCTAAAAATGGGCAACGAATCGCGGCCAAACTTTACAATGAATCCAGACTGGCCCAAGAACCTGTGAACCGCCCAAAATCCGTCGAGACCAATTCAACCGAAACTTCTTCAGGCTTATCCGACGACGAAATCGCAACGCTAGTCACAGCTCAACGGTCTAATTTTATGAAATGTTATATGACACTTTTACAGAAAGAACCCCAAAGCAAAGGCGACGTCTCGATGAATTTTACGATCGAAAATTCAGGCAAGGTCGGCCTGATCGAAATATCCTCGGTCGCGCTAAAACAAGATGATTTCAAGAAATGTTTAAGCCAAGTTTTATCTCGCGTGCAGTTCCGATCATTTTCGGGAACACCGATCTCGACTTTTTTCCCTTTGAAGTTCGAATAAGACAGATTTTAGAATAAAATTAGAACAAAACCACCGCTAACGGTACTCGTTCAGGTATTCGATGCGCTCCGGAACCCAGGGTTCAAAGTGGCCTTCGAGCTCGTAAACACGTCCGTGTTCGATTCGCACTTCTTTGGGCGGCTGAAAGCGCGGTTTGTAGCCGGCCGACATTATCCCGCGTTCGATCAACAAAGCCGTTAGCTTGTCGAAACAATCTTTGCCCACGACTTGCCTTCGCACCAAATCGTCAAAAGCCCGCACCAGTTCTTCGGGCGTAAAATTGTAATTGAAGATCATATCTTGGGCGATGTCGAACACTCCGTCGGCGGTCAAACGTTGATCTTGAAACAAATCCACCGCCACCTGAAAATAGTTCGAAGTCGGCAGAGTCCGTCGGCCAAATTTCAAATACCAATCCGCGTCGGTGTCGGCCGCCAAGTTGATGTAGATTTTCTCGACGGGATCATTCACCGGAATAGATGCTTGCAATTCTAAGATCCGGTCAACTTGTTCGCCCGTAACAAAGAATCCGCGCAGGACGTCTCGGATTTGAATTTCATTCATTCGGCGAGAACAAATATCGGAGTAAAGATTGTAGATAATGGCGTCGCTTTCGGAATCATCTCCCCAGAAAATTTGTCGGACGTCTTCGGCCAGCCGCAACCGCAATTGCAAAAGGGCTTGAATTTTGTAACCCACCTGTTTGGTCAAACGCCACCAACGCTTCGGATGTAAATTTCGCAAATTGTCTTTGTAAAAACAGCCAAACGGGCGAATTCCATCGATTTCAAATTTTTCTAGAATTCGCCCTTCCATTTGCGGCGGTGACGCCGTGATGAAATAAATTGGAAAACGGGTTTGTCCCCGGCTCTCGGTCCAATTTTGGGAAAGCGACTGGAGCAGCACGTTGGTTCCGGGGATATTTTTTTTACTTAAGGCTCTCTCCACCGCCGTTGCCAGCAACGAACCCAGAGAATCAATTGCGGTGTCGAGATAGGTTTTATCCAAATCCCATACGAAAACGTCAAGCATGCTTTGCTCCAGAGATTCCGGAACATACTTAAAAAAAACGACATCATCTGTGATTTCGCTACGATCTCGCCAATCCATTTTGCTCTTTCAGGTTAACAACGGAGTTCTTAAAATGCGAGTAAAACCAAAGCAGCAAAATTCAAGATGAACGCCAGAGAAGTTGACGTCTTGGAATGACGCCGCTCATGATCTTCCACGGGTTTCATTTCGCTGGTTAAATACTCTGCCGAAAGTTTGGCTTCTTTAAGCGGACCCGCGTAGGTGTCCTGGAGCCGCTTGACCTCTTTGGGTAAGCGCACCAGGGCAAACTCAAAAATATCGGCGGGATCACGCACTTTTAGAATTTCCACTTGAGCCTGATCCTCTCTGACGAGAATGACTTTGCCATCGGCCACCACGGTCATTTGACCACCGCCCTGCAGCTGAGGCTTTCCCATTTCCGCTTTCACTTCGATCCACTGCACGGAATCGCCGACTTCAACGCCACTTCCCGTACCAACAAAGACGAGCGCCATATTTTTTCCTGATTCTTCAAAAAGAGGTTTGGCTTTCACGGGATCAAGCAAAGTAAAGGCTTGGTAGGGAATTTCACCCAAAAAACTGCTCATCATGTTTTGGGTGACTTTGACAATTTGATCACCGATCGGCAACGCCGGATGAAATTCGATTTTTCCTTCCCAAAGCAAGGAACCATTTTCGGCTTCAAAAATCTTCATAAAGAATCGACGATCTTCCACGTAAGAGGTAACCAGCGCTTGGGCGTCCAAAATTTTTCCCAGGATGATCGCATCGGCGGGTTTGAGCGTTTTGCGAGCTTGGAATACCCCACGGTTAATCATGAAACGACGGCCGGCGACAAAAAACCGTTGGTCTTTCGTTAAAACTTCCCGCATTTGCCACCACGCTTCGTCAGCGTTATCCCCGACGACCTCGGAAATTGGGAATACGGCAATCCGCCGCACCAGCTCGTGTTTTAATTCGGCCTGCACCAAAGATGGAAATAACAGGGCTAACAGAAGTCCCAATTTCATTCCTGTATTATAGCGAGAATTCAAAGTCGGGGGGTACAAGACCAAGAGCTAGAAAACGCCCGTGCTTTTGGGAAACATCACCCAGCCGGCTGGGGTGGGGAAGTCCTCGGGAGCTGGCTCTGTTTTACCGGATTGGTGAACGTAACCCATGAACGCACAAACCAAGGCATCAAAGGAATGGTAGCTTTCAATCAGGGCTTTTAGGTCCTGTTGGTAAATAAAAATACCCGTTCGATCGACCAAAGCATTCAGAAAAATACGTCGCGCTTCTTCCCCCCGGGTGGCGGAGCGGTAGTTCAAAAGATGAGATTTACCAACCGACAGTTTTAAGCCCAAGCGAAAAACGCTGACTTTGGTGGCCACTTCAAAAAAAGGAATTTCGAGACGACGTTGAATGAAGTGAGCGCGGGCGGTTAACGGCGCCAAGTTTGCTCCCATAGCTTGTTGAATTTCCAAATTATCGTCTTCGAGTTCCTGCAGGTGCAGATCCACGCAACGTTGGGTGTAAGGAGTGAACATTTTTTTTGGCTTTTTCTTTTTGATCGACTGATAAAGACTGCGCATCCATTTAATTTCTTCCACTCCGCAGGTTTCAAAGCCCGGGCAAATCAAATCACAGCGCAAACATTTCGGCAGATTCAAGGGCACATCGAATCCCAGCCAACCGCAATGGTCCGAAAACTGCACGATAAGTTCATGCAATTTTAAATCCGCAGAGATAAATTCTTCGGACTTAATACGATCAAAAATTCCAGACAGAAACATTCGTTTGGAATCCGCATAATAATCCAAGACGGCCAGGCTCGAGCGATCGGATTTTCCTCCGGACAAAGAAAGACCGAGAAACCTTTGAAAGGCCGTCGACGGCTTTACTTGATTGGATCGACGGGGCTTGCGCCCAGAACCTGAAATCCGGCTTCTAGACATACGTTCTTCACCCTCTCTCGGGCCGCGGGTTCTACCCACACCAGCACACAACCACCGCCCCCGGCTCCGCAAATCTTAACAGCTCCCGCGCCGTTTTGAATCGCTAACATGTGCAATTTTTCAATTTCTGGACTCGAAAATTTGGGCGTAAGCAAAATACGCGCCTGGTACTCACGTTCAAAAAGAGCGGGTAAAGCCTGCCAATCAGCGGCCTTACAAGCTTGTGCGGTACTTTCTGCGATCTCTTTGATTTGATGAAGCGCTTTATAAACCGCGGGTTCCTTATTGACGGCTCGACTCAAAACATCAAAATTGTTTATTCCCGAATGATGGGACTTTCCCGTAGCCACCAACAAAAAATGACTCACAAGTGGAGACCCCTCGGCCGAAAGAGTTTCGCAATGCACCTGCCGGTCCGAGTAACTGATGATGTTCAGTCCCCCGTTGACCGCCGGGAAATAGTCTTGCGTGCCGGTGGGCGTGCCAATCACCCGAGCTTCGATATTGTGGGCCCATTCGACCAAATTATGAACTGCAGGCAATGTTTTCTTCTGCCACTGATGCAAGCCCTTGAGCATGGATATTAAAAGACTGGAGCTTCCCCCAATTCCACCACCCACGGGACTTTGAGATCTTGTTTTAATACTGACGTTCGCTAAATCCGCAAAGCCCGAGGCGATGATTTCCCGAAACAAACCCAAATCAGGATCGGGACACTGGCTGACTTCTTTGGCGTTATTGAATTTCCACCGGCGCTTCAAGTCCAATGACTCAATCTCAATGCCGGTGGTTTCTTTCAATTCGACTTCGGTCCATAGGTCGATCGCCAAATTTACGGTTTTGCCCCCGCCGACAAAAGAAAACAAAGGCCACAAATCCAAGGTACCACCAGCTAAATCGACGCGGGTCGGAGATTTTATCAAAATCATTTTTTGGCTCCTGTTTTACCGCCAAAGATTTGATCGATTCCAAGATCTTTGATGCGAGCTTCGTCGATGGTGAGTAACTCACCCACCAAGGAACTCTGGGCGGTGTAATAGATCCGGTCGACCCCATTAACTTTTCTTTTCTTACTTGGACCCAGCTCGAGCTCCATGATTATTTTTCCTTGGCCGTTGCTAAGATGCAGTGACTTCGGGGAACCGGTTTGCAATTCGGCTCCGGCTTTCAATTCGGCTCCGCCGTCCAAAAACTCGGTGGCTTCAAGTTTTCTTATTTTTTCAATCAAATCCGGCACCGTTGCCACGTCAATTTGCGCACCCTCGCCACGAAGGATTGTCCAAACTTTGTCTTTCTTGACGAGCTCCAACGCTTTGTCCGAGTATTTCAATTCTATTTTTTCCACTTCATTTTTATCAAATTCAAAGGGCGTAAATCGGTCCCGCAAATCTTCGGGTCGAAGTTTTAATAATTTTTCGCCATAGACCGCCGCCATTCTGACAATCAAAGCCGGCTCCTGTATTTCGACCGGGTAGCCACCGTCCTTAAGGGATCCTACCAAAGCATTCCAATTGGCATTTCCCCTAAGAAGAACTTTCACCCGAACCTCGGCTTGTAAAATCCCAAACTTTTTTCGATCGTCCGGCAGAATCGAACCTTCTTTGAGATACTCAATGATGACGTTTCCGGTCAGGGTGTTGATGAGCTGTTGCACTCGATTTTGATCCAACTTCCAAGAAAGTTTTCCTTGGAGCACCCACTTGCCCTCAGTGAACACAAACTCATAAGTTTCTTGCCCTTTGGTAACGGCAAATCTTTCGATTTGATTGGGCTCTTTGCGGAGCAACCGTTTGTCGCGAAAATCAAAAATCTTCAGGTCCATTTTAGACGCCCAACCCGGAGAGCCCATCAGAACTTTATTGTCATGATTTTTTCGCAGATAAACGGCCCCCTCAAAGTTTTTCTTGGTCCCGACATCGACGCGAATGATTTTTCCCAGTTGATCCTTGAAGATCAAGGATCCCTTGGGTTTTTCTAGACCGAACTTGGACCAGACCGGCGGATTGGCTAAACCCGAAAGCTCGATCCCCTTTTCCTCAGCTAAAGACTCTAGAAATTCAGAAACTCCTGCACTGTCCGCCATCTCTTCACGAGGCTTGGCAAACTTCCAGCCTTCGCTCGATTTTTGGAGGACAAAATTAGGACTCGTAACCAGAAACTCAACTTCCGAAATCTGATCAGGCTTCATCGTCAAAACGATAGATTCTTCTTCTTTTCGGGATTCTTCATCGTGCTCTCGTTTAAAATCGAGCAGTGCGGCCGCCACCGCAATCAGCGTCACCGCGGACATTACGATCAGTCCTTTGTTTCGTTTCATTCTCTAACTCCTAACTGTAGCGTCGACGCCACCACATCCAACCGCCTCCGGCATACAGACACAAGGTCAAGCCCACAAAGGACATGACGAAGATTGCAAACTGACTGCTTAAAATCATCAGTTGGGTTCGCGCCATTTCCTTGGGGGTGATGGAAATCAAGTTTTCTTCTTTGGCTAAAAAAGAAACGGAATTCAAAACCAAGTCTCGATTCAGGTTTTGGTACAACGAAGCATCATTTAAAAAATGCCGGTCCCCGGCCAAAACCAAACTAAATTCCTGGTTGTCTTTAGCTCCCGGAAATTTTCCTTTGACCGAGGTCACCAGGGTGAAGGGACCTTTGCCCGACGCCGTTTCAAACAACGCTGTGGGGAA
>JAYUPS010000241.1:0-7944 GCA_043759945.1 Bdellovibrio sp. | reverse complement strand
GCTCGAACCGTGGTTCGGAGTGTTTTGCCGGGGCTTTGGCTGTCGAGAACTTCGGCTTAGGTTATTACTTGGGCGCATCTTTAAATACACTGACCTTGGAAATATTGAACCCGTTTCTGCACGAACTCAAATCCATTGGGACACTTTGTGGACACCCGGAACCACAAAAACTGCGAAGGCCGGCTGGGATCGTTAGAAATACTTTCGATTTTTATCTGATTTTCATCGTACCGGCAGTTCCAGGCCTCGGCTTGAATTTTAATTCGGTAAACTCCGCGCTCCCAGCACGTGCTGACAAGCTCTTCGTCCGTCAAAGCGAACGCAGAAGTCGAGAGTGTAAAGGCTATTAAAAATGAGAGGATTCTATTCAAGGGCTTCTCCCGCGACGAAAGTTACAGGTGTATAACATGCGGGGACCGGAATTATCTACGGGATTGAAATTAAACCAGGGCTATTTCTCAAGCATCGCCACCGCATAGTCCAAGGCGGCTTCTCGAGGATTTGCGGCGTTTAAAATCGGTCGCCCCACTACAAAAGCCGAAGCCCCAGCTTTTAGAGCCTCGGCCGGCCCCATCACCCGCTTTTGATCCTGCGTGCTTTCCAGGGAAAGACGAATGCCTGGCGTGACGAGATAAAGGCCACGATCCTTCAAAATTGAAAGCTCCCGCGGCGAGCACACGATCCCGTCCATGCCGGCGGCTTGCACTTGATCCACCAAGATTTCCACATGTTTTTCGGTTGTTGTCTGAATGAAGTTGGGCGAAAAGCTGGATTGATCCCAACTGGTCAGGATTGTGACGTTCAGGATTTTGAATGGTCGCTTGGCTGCCAGATCCTTTTCGACCTCGGCCAAACGTTTCAAGGCCTCGGGGCCGGCCAGCGCGTGGATCGTGGTAAAGGTCGCGCCCATTTCAAAGGCCGTGCGGACCGAAGACTCCATCGTCGAAGGGATATCAAAAAACTTACAGTCGATAAACAAAGGAGCCTTTTCGGCGATCTTGCGGGTCCAAGCCTCCCCCATTCGGTAAACCAGGCGGGGTCCCAGCTTAAAACAACCTACGACATCAGCCAGATCCTGGGTCAGTTTGTCGATGAAGACCGGGTCGTCGTGATCCAAAGCGAGCATCAGCGGACTGCGAAGTTTGAAATCGGCATTGTGTGGAACCAGAGTGAGTTTTGTCATATGAAGATAGTTCATGATTTCATGGCACGATTTTTTTGTCACGGACGGAAGCACCGCGATTGGAGTAAACCCGGTGCATGCAAACAAAACTCTGGTTCTTTTTGATTTTTGGTCTGGGAATAAATCTGACAGCCCAAGCTGACGACTGGGACAACATTTCCCGAAACAGCGGTTTGAGTCTGAGCTCAAAACGACTGCAGCAATCGGCTCGTGAGATTTCCAATGCGGTAGGTCTGGAAGATCGAAGTCTTATGGTACAGATTTATCAACGCCAGACTAATTTCAAAGAAAATTTCAAAATGGAAGAACTGGCCACGCGACTTTTGCGCGAGGTTTACTGGGGGCCCATGGCCCCTTTGGAGCTTAAGATTCAGGAAATGACGGGAACGACTCAAGATTTAGAAGCTTCGCTTTCAGTCCTAATTTCAGATCTTCCCGAGGTGTCGGAGCGGAACTCACGGAACCTGGCTTCGGCGCTGAAAACCTCTTATATGTCGATTTCGGTCGTGCGACTGGCCTACGAATTGACGGCCGAGGGCGGTCGCTGCGTTGGCTTGCTATTGATCACCAAGGATCAAAAGCAAGTGGTCGAAGTGGCGAACTGCAAGACGAACTAACTAGCGCGCAGCTTCTGATCACTAAGATGACGCTTGTTGATCGAGTTCTTTAAGGCCGAGAAGACTTGGCGATTGAAGGGCTGACCTAAAACATCGTCAATGTAGGTGATCGCTTCGTCCACGGTGTAGGATTTACTGTCGGGGGTTGCACCAAACAAAAGTTCCGCAAAGCAATCCGCCAGCGCCACGATTCGTCCCAAAGGACTGATCTTGACGTCCCGTAATTTTTTCGGGTAGCCCGTGCCCTGTGAAGTCTCGTGATGCTCGGCCACGATCAACAAGACATCGTTGGAAACATCTTTAAGGTCCCGAAGCATTTCAACGCCTTTCAAGGGATGCTGCTCGTAAATGGCCAATTCGTCGGGGGTCCACATATGCCGGGGTTTCTGTAAAATTTCGGGCGGAACAAATTTAAGACCGATGTCGTGAATCAAAGCTCCCAGCGCCAATTTTTCGAGCGCGGCCCGATGATTCATTTGCAGTTCTTCGGCCAAAATTAAGCTGATCATGCAAGTTGCCATCGGATGCCTGGCATCGGTTGCCGGCAGCTCCGCAAGCATATTCAGCACACCTTCAAAAGACCCTGTGGTTTCGTTCAATTCCATTAACAAGTGAGAAACTTTTGTAAGATTCGAAATCGAGGTAAACCCTTTTTTACCCAAAGCACTCAGGCAATCTTCCACGGTGCTTGCGAGCAATTTAGTTTTTACTGCCATCGGCAAATTTTTACGGCTGATCAGTTTCCCGGAAAGCTCAGTTACGTAGTCAATCAACAGAGCGTGATCGACATGTCGGATGAAAATCAGGAAATTAGGATCGTTGTAACTGCTGAACTCGGAGAAAGTAGCCCGCTCACCCTTGCGACCAATCGTTAAAAAGTTACCCGAATGGATGCGAAAGAAGATCGATATTGGCAGCTGCATGCCCTCGAAAAAAAGGTTTTTGGGAACCGAGGTCATCGCGGCATCTTCCAGGACTTCGGTTAGTTTCGATTTGGCCGAGTTACTCATGGTTTCTTATCGGAATATTAACCAATAACTCGAGCGAAACCGCACACTCAAGCCGAATTCTCAAAATAGGACGCCCCATTTTCAAACTACCGCTTGTTTTTACATAAAAAGGATTTTAGCCACTGCTGGGGCCACGTCTTCCACGTTCACTTTACTGATCACTTTTGTTTTTCGATCGACGACTTCGATTTCGCCTTTGTCGAGACCCTTTCGGCCCAAAACGATGCGAACGGGAAACCCCAATAAATCAGCATCTTTGAATTTCACTCCGGGGCGCTCGTCACGATCATCAATAAAGACTTCAATGCCCCGAGCGATCAATTGCTTCTCAATCGCGTCTTGGACTTCGATAATTTTGGCGTCGTTAATGTCTAAGCAGCAAATGTGCACGTGGAAAGGTGCAATGGCTTTTGGCCAAATAATCCCGTCATTATCATGACACTGCTCGATCACCGCTTGAATCGTGCGACTAACGCCGATGCCGTAGCACCCCATCTCGATGGTTTGAGATTTTCCCTCTTTATCCAAATAAGCCGCATTCATTTTTTGCGCGTACAAGGGACCTAAATAAAAAACATGACCCACTTCGATACCACGGTAAGACTTTAGCTTTCCGTCGGACATGGGATCTTTATCCCCCTGCTTGGCGAGTCGCAAATCGGCAATCTTTGTCGTCTCAAAATCACGTCCGTGATTTACATTTTTGATATGGAATCCATCCGCATTTGCGCCAACAACGTAATTCTTAAAACCCTGAACGCCCGTGTCCATGTAAATTGGAATTTTTAGCCCGATGGGACCACAGCTCCCGGGGTGGGCTCCCGTAGTTTTGAAGACCTCGTCATCGTCGAGCATCCGAGGGTCGTCGGAAAGTCCCAATACATTTTTTAGCTTAACTGGATTTATCTCATCGGATCCTCGGAGCAACACGCAAATCGCTTGAAGCTCGTGTTTTGATCCGCGAACGGCCGATTCATTCACCGCATAGAACAGAGACTTTACCAAATCTCGCTCAGGAATGTTCAAACCCTTGGAAAGTGAGGAAATCTTTTTCATTCCCGGAGTCGCAAATTTCTCGATCGGCAAAGGGGTTCCCGCCTGAATGTGCGGTTCAAAATCAATGGCCGGACATATTTCGACATTGGCGGCAAAATCAGAAGTTTCAGAAACCAAAAGGGCGTCCTCGCCGGCTTCGGTGAGCAACTGAAATTCGTTGGTGCGCGATCCCCCGATCGCTCCGGCATCGGCTTGCACGGTTCGATACTGGACCCCCAAACGATCAAAGATCGCCTTATAGGCTTCAAACATCATCTCGTAGCTTTTGATCGCCTCGACTTGATTAAGGTCAAAGCTGTAAGCGTCTTTCATCAAAAACTCACGACCCCGCATCAGCCCAAATCGTGGACGAATTTCATCTCGGTATTTGGTTTGAATTTGGTAGAGGTTCTTCGGTAAATCTCGGTAAGATTTAATGTCGTGGCGAATGTAATCCGTTACCGCTTCTTCGTGGGTGGCACCCAAACAAAATCCATGGTCATTTCGGTTTTTAAATTTTAACAGGCCCGCGCCCATTTTATCCCAACGGCCCGTTTCTTCCCAAATACTTTGGGGTTGCACCATCGGCATTAAAATTTCTATGCATCCGCGAGAATCTAATTCTTGGCGGATGATATTCTCAAATTTTCTGAGCGCGCGAAGTGCAATGTTGCCATAGGTATGTAGGCCCGGAGCCAGCTTCTTAATGAGTCCCGCTCGGATCATTAATCGGTGGCTCGTAATTTCGGCGTCCGCGGGAGCTTCTTTCAGCGTGTAAATAAAATTCTGGCTCCACTTCATCAGGGAACTCGTCCTTCGATGGTCTCATCGTCTTTGTGAGACTCGATCCCGTAGGCTTTGATTTTACGGTGCAAATAAGATCGCTCCAAACCGATAGATTCGGCCGTGCGAGAAATGTTCCCGTTGTTCTCGTCAATTTTGCGAATCAGGTAGTCTTTTTCAAAAGTCGCTCGAGCATCACGGAAGTTGAGATTGTCGGCGGTCTGATTTTGGCTGCCAACGTTTAATCCTGCAAAACGAACATCATGGATGTCGATGAACTCCCCCGGCGTCAGAATGTAAACGCGCTCGACGAAATTTTTGAGTTCCCGAACATTTCCCGGCCAGGCGTAAACCAGCATGGCTTCAATCGCGGGCACCGAAAACTGCTTGATGCTAAACCCGCCCTCTTTGGCGACTTGGTCGGCGAAATGTTTTATCAGGGCCGGGACATCCTCGGCGTGATCCTTCAAGGAAGGAATTTTCAAGGTCACCACGTTTAAGCGATGATAAAGATCCTCGCGGAAACGCCCCGACTGCACTTCGACTTCAAGGTTTTTTTCGCTGGCCGCGATCACGCGCACATCTGCAGAAATGTATTGACCCCCGCCGACCCGCTGATAACGGCGGTCTTGCAGCACGCGGAGCAGTTTTTCCTGAGCGAGTGGAGTCAAAGCCGAAACCTCGTCTAAAAACAAAGTGCCGCCTTGGGCGAGTTCAAATTTTCCTTTTTGAGCCCGCTCTGCTCCGGCAAACGCGCCTTTTTCGTAACCGAACAGCTCCATCTCGATTAAATCTTCCGCCAAATTAGCGCAGCTGACTTCCACAAAGGGCCGGCTCGCCCGAGGACTCAGGTAGTGCACGTTTTGCGCAACCAATTCTTTGCCAGAGCCCTTTTCCCCAAGCAATAAGACCCAGCTTTGGGCGGGCGCCACACGAGAAATCATCTGCTTCAACGAAACAATCGGTGCGGTGTTTCCGACAATGGCGATGTTTTTCCTGAGACGTGTTAGGAGAAGCTCCTTTTCGCGTTTTTCACTTTGGAAATGCAAAACGTTGGTGATCAAAATTAAAATTTTGTCCATCGAAAGAGGCTTTTCGATAAAATCCCAGGCGCCGAGCTTTGTTGCTTTGACCGCAGTCTCGATGGTTCCGTGTCCCGAGATCATCAAGAAATCAATATTAGGAAATTCCGCACGGGCGGCTTTTAGAACTTCCAGACCATCCATACTTCCGGGCATCCAAATATCTAGAAAAACAAGATCAGGCTTAAAATCCCGCATGGCTTTAAGTCCGCTGTCCCCGTCGTGGGCAACGGAGACTTGGTAGCCCTCGTCGCGAAGGGTGGCGGACAGGACTTCGCGAATGGGAAGCTCATCATCGACAATAAGAATCTTGGTTTCATGATTTTCTAAATTCATAGGCGCCCATAATGCTCAATCGTGCGCCATAAATCAAATCCAGAAATTAAATCTGAAAAGTCGCTTCGGCTTGCGGGATCGGAAGCTCGATCACCATGGTCGTTCCGTAAGGCTCTCGCCCCAAAGCACGAATAAAGCCGTTGTGGTCTTCGACGATTCGCTTGACGATCGGAAGTCCCAAACCGGTACCACCCTCTTTGGTGCTAAAATAAGGCTCAAAGACCCGCATCCGCTGCTGAGAGGGAATTCCGCAGCCCGTATCTGTCACAGTGAGTCTTAGGATACGAAGGTCAGGATCAAAACGCGTCGACAAAGTCACTTCTTTCTGAGGCTCATTGGCCACAGCGCTAATGGCATTGTCGACCAGATTCACCAACACGCGGCGAATTTGATCCGAATCAAATTTAAAGTCGGGCAAGGCCGGGTCTTTGTCGACGACAATCTTGACCTGCGATTGGCTCGACGTAAACAAAGTCAAGGTCTCGTCGATGACCTGGTTAAAATCACCCATCACGAGCTTGGCTTGGGGAAGCCGAGCGAACTGAGTGAACTCGTTCACCAGATTTTTTAGGGCTTCGGCCTGATTTACGATCATCGTTGTGCATTCTTTAAACGCGGGATCGGAAATCTGTTCGCCAAATTTTCTTTGCAGACGTTCCGCAGACAGACGGATCGGCGTGAGCGGATTTTTAATTTCGTGGGCAATTCGACGAGCGACCTCGGACCAAGCGGCCGCCCGCTGGGCACTTACGATCACTGTCATGTCATCGAAAACCAAGATTTTTCCAATTTCTTCGCCCTGTTCGTTCTTTAATATCGAAAGTGCAATTTGAAACGGGATGGATTCACCCTGGACGGTGATTGTGATTTCTTTTTGGATCGACTGAATTTTATGTTCCTGCATCGATTTTAAAAGTTCCGCAAAAATCCTGAAATATTCGAGCGTCAACATTTCGCGCACCGAGCGGCCGATGTAACGCAAAGGATCCAGACGAAGCAGCTCACCCGCGCGCTTGTTGATCGTGGTGATGCGACCCTGGCGATCTACCGAAATTACCCCGGCACTGACGCTGGCCAAAACCACTTCGATGTACCGGCTGTGCTTATCAACGTCCTGAAGAGTTCGCCGAAGATTGGTGTTGGCCTCGCGCACATCTTTTTCCGAGTTCGCCAAGTTGACGGTCATTAAATTAAAACTATCAACCAGCGACGCAATTTCTTCACGGCCGGTTCGCACATCGACCGGCGTGTAATCCCCACCCGCAATACGTTTTGTTGCTTTTCCTAACAGCACCAAAGGAATTGCCAATTGCTTCGCCAAATAAAATCCAAACCATGTGGCGGCAAGAAAAATAACCAGCGTCATCAGGACAAGCATAATCATGTAAATCGATTTCAGTGGATACTCGAGCGGATTGACGTCCCGAAATTCTTCATAAGCGGTGGAGATGTCATTCATCTTGGACATCAGGGACAAGGGCACAAAGCTCGAAACGATGATGGCCCCTTTGTTGCGGCCTTCTTCGACCGGCACGATCACGCGTACCAAATTTCCTTCGCCGAAGTGGTGTATGGTCGAGGCATCGACCTGCGAGCGCACCCCTTTCTGGAGGAATTCCAGATTGGCACGTGGAAGTTGCGGAATTGTGTCGTCGTCAGAAAGAACCATTTCGCGTTTTCCGAAAAGATTCGGGTAGTATTCAACGGCGTCCAAAGAGTAGAGCTTCATCAACCGATTCATGCGTCGGCGAACTTCGTTTGGATTACCGGCACGGCGGACTTCGCCGGCAATCTGGTGGGCAAAGTGATAGTTTCGTTTTTTGGCATTGAAGTAATAAGCATTGGTAACTTCCAGGGAACTTTTTAAAACTCCGCCCATCTTGACCGAAAACCAACGC
>JAYUPS010000240.1:0-8003 GCA_043759945.1 Bdellovibrio sp. | reverse complement strand
ACCCAGGAGCGCGCCCACAAGCAAAGGGAAACCGAAACCCATAAGAATCGCAAAGAAAACGTAGTGGCGATCCTGGAACAAAATCAGGGGATCTTTTTTTAAATCTTTGACGATGGTGTAATCTGTTTTTGAATCTTTCAGCAGCATCCAGCCCATGTGCGCATGCCAAAAACCACGATTAATATTGTAAGGGTCGTCTTCTTTGTCGATAAATTTGTGGTGGGTGCGATGTCCACTAGTCCAACGCAAAACAGAGCCCTGCCAGGCCGAAGAACCAATCAAAATCAAGGAAATCCGAACCAGGGGATGAGCCTCGAAACTGCGGTGGGCAAACAGGCGGTGATACCCCGCCGTGATGCTGGTCTCGGTTGCGATTGCAAACAGGATGGCAAAAATCCATAGCGGCCAATGCCACCCGGTCAGGTAAACATAAATCGGGGTGCCGACAAGGGCCACCAGCAAAACGCCAAACAGAAAAAGAGTCACCGGCCAATCATATCTTTTCGGATTCATAATTTTTGACCTCGTCAAATTTTTCTACCAGCATTATTATCTCGTTTATTTGACTCCCAAACAAGGCCTCTGTCATGATTCCCTGATGGTACATAATTTAAGTCCCTTCGTGTGGCGAATCTCGGGTGATTTTGGAATTAGATGGTATGGATTGGCTTACATCACCGGTTTTATTTGCGCTTACTTTTTAATTCGGTGGATCTGTGTCCGTCAAAAGTCCGGTATGACTCCCGACATCGTGGGCGATTTTATCACCTACGGAGCTATCGGTATTTTGGCCGGGGGACGTCTGGGTTATTGCTTATTTTATGACCCCAGTCTTTTCACAAAGTTCAAGTCCGCTGCGCCATTTTGGGGCGTGCTTGCCGTGAACGAGGGGGGAATGGCCTCGCACGGTGGAATTTTGGGGTTGATCATCGCGTGCTTTTTATTTTCGATGAAGCATGGCATTCAGCTTCTGTATTTGTTTGATTTGATTGCCATCACCGGACCCATCGGAATTTTCTTTGGCCGACTGGCGAATTTTTGGAATGGGGAATTGGTAGGGCGTCCCGCGGATCCCGGATTTTCATGGGGCGTAAAATTTCCCGCTGATATTTTTCAATGGTCTGGTGCCGAGACCTCAAAACTATCTTCGCTTTCAGCGGTCGTCGAAAAAATTCCTGGTTACACTTCCGAACAATGGCTGACGTGGGTGGATCAGGTGCGCACCGACGGAAATGTTCGGCAAAAAATTAATGAAACTTTGGTCACGATTGTTGACCAAATTCAAAGCGGAAATCAGGCCGCACGCGAAGCCATCGAGCCGCTTCTGACACTCCGACATCCCTCCCAACTTTATGCGGCTTTGGGGGAAGGTCTTATTTTATTCTTAATTTTGTTCTTTATGGCGCGAACGCCAAGAAAAGCGGGAATCGTCGGAACTTCGTTCCTGTTTTTCTACGGGGTGATCCGAATTATTACGGAACATTTTAGAATGCCCGACGCGCATATTGGTTATGATTGGCTCGGGCTGACCCGGGGACAATGGCTCAGCGTGGGCCCGGTGATTTTTGGAATCGTGCTTTACGTTTTGTGGAGCCGAAGCGGCAGTGTTTTAATCCCGGGTTGGGCCCGTTTGGCTTCGATCAAGATAAATCGCCGTTAGTTTTTTAAGAACGGCCACTAAATTTTGGCGGTCCACTTTGGATTGCTCGCCCGAAGACATGTTCTTAAGGGTGACTTGTTGGTTCTTAAGTTCTTCCGATCCTAAAATCAAAGTTGCGGCCGCTTGAATTTTGGCCGCGCGTTTCATTTTCTTTCCTAAATTTCCACCGCTGATATTCTCCACATTAAAGCCCAGCAAACGCAATTCTTGGGTGAGAGTGGCGCATTCGGAATTGGCTTCGTCTTCGGCCGCAGCGACGGCAACACGAATCAAATTGGATTTGGTAAGAGCCGAGTCTATCAAGAGTGCCAATCGTTCGGTGCCCGCAGCCCAGCCAACGCCCGGAGTGTCGGGTCCGCCCATCAATGAGATAAGGCCATTGTAACGGCCACCCGACAGCACGGCACTCTGGGCCCCCAGGTGCGGGGTGGTGAATTCAAAAACCGAATGCGTGTAATAATCAAATCCCCGCACCAGGCGATCGTTTTGGGCAAATGGAATATTCAACTGGGTTAAACCCGCCAAGACCTGATCAAAAAATTTTTTAGATTCGTCATTGAGCGAATTATTCAGCGCGGGCGCATTTTCTAACAGAATTTGATCTTTGGGATCCTTTGAATCTAAGATTCGCAGCGGATTTTTGTCGAGCCGAATTTGACTGTCCGGAGACAGTTCCGCACGGTATTTACTCAAATATTGAACCAGAGACTCGCGATGACGATTCCGGGATTCCGGATCCCCTAAAGAATTGATCTCGAGGTTAATTTTATCCAGCAATCCGATGGATTTTAAAAATTGGTAGCCCAAAGAAATGCATTCCACATCGGCCACGGGAAGTTCGGACCCCAGATGTTCGACTCCAATTTGGTGAAATTGACGATAGCGTCCTTTCTGCGGACGCTCGTACCGGAACATGGGACCCGAATAGTAAAACTTCAAAGGCAGATTCTGAGCCAGACCATTAGAAATAAAAGCCCGGGCAATTCCGGCGGTGCCTTCGGGTCTTAGGGTCAGTGATTCCCCTCCGCGATCTGTAAAAGTATAGGTTTCTTTGGAAATGGTATCCGAAGTCTCACCGAGCGTGCGGTGAAAAACTTCGGTGAATTCAAAGATGGGTGTGTCGATTTCCTCGTACCCGAACCGCTCCGCCCATTGAAAAGCCGTGGCATCTAAATAACGAAAAGCCCGGCTCATCTCCGGAAGGATATCTTGGGTGCCGCGCACGGCCTGAAGACGTTCTGACATTCTTCAATTTGTACCTTGATTGAATCGAGCAATCAAGAAGCCTTCACTTTATCGTCCTGCTCTTTTTCAAATCGACAATACTCGGTTTCAATAACGATGGGCTTTCCGTTCTCGTCTTTGTATCCCCGTACAAAGTAAAGATTCAAAGGCTCTGCTTTTCCCTTCACGGTCGCTTTACCCGCAAGATCGACCAAAAATTGATCTTGGACTTTGTCCATGACCGCTTGGCTCACCAAGAAATCGGTTCCGAAAGCCTTTGTCGAGGATTCAATCCGCGAGGTCATATTTACCGTGTCGCCGATAACTGTGTACTCCATACGCTCGGTCGAACCAATCGTTCCAGAAATGGCAGGTCCCGTGTGCAAGCCCATGCCGATGATGATGGGTCCATGTCCGGCAAGCTTCCTTCGATCATTTAACTCCACTAAAGAGCGGCGCATTTCGATGCAGGCTCTCACCGCATTTTCGGTGTCTTTGTCGGAGCCTTTGGGGGCACCCCACACGGCCATGATAGCATCGCCGATAAATTTATCCACCACGCCACCGTGCCGATTGATAATCGCAACCATGACTTCAAAATAATCGTTGAGCATCGAAACGACTTCTTCCGGCGTGCGCTGCTCCGAAAAAGAAGTAAAGCCACGAATGTCGCTAAAGAAAACAGTCACTTCTTTGTTTTGCCCGCCCACGCCGATGTCATTCTTCATTAAATCTTCCGCGATGCTCGAGCCGTGGAATTTGCTGAATAGGCTTTTGACCTTGTCCCGTTCTTTTAGACCCTCGGTCATTTTATCAAACGCATGCGCCAATTCGTGAACCTCGTCTTCGACGATAGATTTGATTTGACTGCCGGCTTTGATATCAAAATCTCCCTCGGCAACCTGGCGCACAAGTTTTACCAAGACCTCGATGGGCCCGGTCAGGGTCATGGAGAACAAGAAAATAAGAAGAATCGCCACCGAGATCACAACGCCGGCGATGTAAAAAGCTTGGCGTTTGACGTGCAGGGCGGGTTCTAATATTACGTCTTTGGACGTTTGCGAGAAAATGGTTAAACCGAGAGCCGGCATTTTGACGTAGGCTCCGATGAAATCTTCCCGTGTTTCTGGATCGCGAAACTGCACCTGACGCCGCGGTTGTTGATCGGCCAGGGCCTTTCCCACAAATTCCAGTTTGGCCAAAGATTCTCGGTTTAAAACTTTCGCTTCGATCGGATGGGCCAACAGAACTCCGTTGCGGTCCACCAAGTATTGTGTGCGTTCACTTTCTCCGTCGAAGATTTTTTGGATCGGGGAAAGTAAAAAATCGACCAGTAAAACATGGCTCACCTGATCTCCGGTAGACTGCGCGAGCGGCAGACCCAAAGTAGCCAGGGCCACTCCGGTGGCCTGCGACGCACTTCGAATTTCGAAGTTCTTCTGGAAAATTGAGGGTATCGGAAAGTTTTGACCCGATCGAATCATATTCACGTAATCCGCGGCGAGTTTGTTTTCTTCAGTGAAGCGGTCTTTGGTTTTTCGAAAAGCCAAAACAGGTTTTTGGTTTTCGAGCTTCCAAATTTCTAGTGAAACGATGCTTTTGTCTTTATCGAAGTTAAGTAAGAATTCGCTCGATAACTCAGCCGGGGACTCGCTTGTGGACGTTCCGGCGTTTTCGATCACCGATTTGTACAGCAATTGTCCCAAGACCAGGGAGCGATCCATGATGTTGTTCATCAGCTGGTCGATCTCCGAGGACTTGCTGGCCGCTTCGGTAAGGTTCGAAAACTCTTCGCGTTGCACCAATACTTTTGTAAAGAGGTCCGCGCTTTTTTGCGCGAAGATCACGGTGGCTACGGTCAGAAAGGCCACAAAGATGCCGATCAGTTTAACCGAGATCGGAAGACGCCATTGTTTTTTTAGCTTCGTAGTTGTCATAGTGACCACTCCAAGAAAAGGTTGAGATAATGTCCTGTTAAGTCGACGGTGTTGTTTTTTCCGGATTCCGATTTGTAGGCCTGCGAATCCCGGCGGAAGGCGTAACCCATCAGGCCCGTGGTTCGTTTGCCCAAGCGGTAGCTTCCCAAAAGTCCGAACTGATAGGAAATCGAGGGGGCGATCGGGTTTCCGTTGGGCGTCTTGACCGAGATTAAATTTGGATAGAGATGACCGTTCACTTGCAGTCCCAGTTTTGGGCTGACCGCGATCCAATATTCCAGACCCGCATGGGGTCCCAGCGATGCAATTTTTGAGATGCTGGCAATGTCATCGGTATTGAGCGCTATGATTTCAGGAATTTCTTTATAAAAAACGCCGTAGTGCTGGCGAAGTTCGCCCAGGCCGCCCAGCTCGCTGCGGTAAACCACATTCGCTTCGGTCGAAGCAAATGTGGGATTGCGATCCCGCACGGTGAAGCCGCTCAAATCCACAATCCCCAAGAACCCCCAAGCGGTATTGTCCGATAAGAATCCCAGTCCCAACCGCCCTGTGCCGCCAAAGTTCTGGGGAAACTTTACTTTCAGTCCGGTTCCGGCGGCATTGTCGGAGTTGACACCCGTGTAGCTCAGGCCCGTCACCAGGTAACTGGCGATTGCAAACCAACCCCGGGTGCGTTCAATGGATTCCCGCACCAGTGAAACGTATTCGGCCGCAGGGGAGCGGTCGCCGCCCTGAACCAGAAATTCCAAGGTCACTTGTTTGGAAGATTTCCGCAAGGGAGCCTCACTTTGCAAGGTCACCCGGTACATTCCGCCGGGCCATTCCGAGGGCAACTCAAAAACGGTCTTTCCGGTCACGGTAGTTTGAGTCAGTTCCTTCCAGCGGCCGGTCATTTCGTCTTTTGCAGAAATTTGCAGTGCTCCTGTTTTTGCTTTTGATTCAGCTGTCCAAGTTAGTTCGCGAACAAATTTGTTTTCTGGCTTGTTCAGCTTTGGGGTTTTCAAAGTGGGACCCGTGATTTCGACTGTACCCTCGCCCGGGGCTTCTGATTTTAAATCTTTAGGGCCCACGGCTTCAACCTTGAGCGTGTACTGTTGCGCGACGGGGAGTTCAATGGCGGCGGAGGATTCACTGACCTCGAAAGTTTTATTAATTGCCTGGTCGGTGGATTGCGCCAGGATTGTGTAAGATTTGGCGCCGGGGACGGGTTTCCAAGCAAGTTGTACTTTCCAATTGTCAGGATTTGTGGATTGAACTTTCCAGTTTGGATCTTCCGTCAGCCAACTGATCTTTTCTAATTGCACAGTGATGCTTTCGAACTCGGACCAGTCGCCGGGCACTTGGCGGCGATCTTTGGCGCGGATGCGCATTTGATAATTGCCGGGCTTTAATTTTCCGGTCCACTCAGGTTTTTTTATTGTGAACCGTTTTTGAAACGTGGGCTTGGCGACAAACTCGATGTCATAAGCTGCCGCACCATCGATGGCTTCCCAATCCATGTTTACCGACCGGTGAGGGAGAGACTGAGCGCTGGCAAACAAGGGCAGCATCAAAGTAAAAAGGGTCAAGACAAGTGACTTCATCAGTTCACCTTGACCCTTCTTAATTTCGGAGCCGACAGTCCACTGGACTCGGGAACGACAATTTTTCTAATTGGGCCGGCGTCAGACTTGCGACCGTGATTGTCTTTGGCAATGAGCTCCAGCTGGTAGGTTCCCGGCATCAAATTATTCAGCGCCGTTGAATTTTTTTGAAATTTTTTATTTTGTACTTCGACGCCGTCAGGATTTTTTAAGATCAGCCAATACTCGGTGGCGCCCTCGACGGCCGTCCATTCTAAGTTTAAATCTCCGCGCGAGCTCGCTTTAAAATCCCCCTCGGTTGCCTTGAAGAGCGGCGCTTTAAGTAAAGGCAATGGACTAAGTTGGAACTCTTTAATCGCAGACTTCGATACGCGGTTGCCGGCGGCGTCCAAGCCCTCGATGGACGCCAACCACCGGCCCGAAGCTGGCAACGGGGATTGCAAATTTTGATTTTGAGTTTCAATTCGGATCAAAGATGCTGACGTAGGATTGTTTAAGTCTTGCTCTGAGCTGGCCAAGCGGATAATCCAAGATTTTGCTCGGCTTGCGGAAGCTTCTTTCCACGCCAGATCCAGTTTCGGTCGTTCAACAAAAAATTTCTGGGTTCCTAAATTTTCGTCCCAAATAACCTCGGTGAGTTTTCGCTCGCCCACTTCGGTTTCAAAACTCCAAACCAAGGAAGAAGCCATTTGTTGGTGTGTGGGATAGTAGGCAGAGACGCGCCAGAAATATTTTCCGGCCGGCAATTCTTTTGTAAGAAAGGACTTTTCGGCCGGGACGACTTCGGTGTGGACCAGTTCTTTAAAAGCAGGATCTTTTGAAACTTCGACGGTGCTGGATGCAATTCCCGCGGGATTGGACCACGAGAAATCAAGCCGGGCCGGATTTTTTTCAAAGATTATATTTTGCGAGGATTTGGGTGCCAAGAGCTGGGGTGCCGGCAGACTGACCACTTCCAATCGTTGCACTGGGCTGTCGCCATTGGCACTTCGCAATTGCCAGAAATATTTTCCGGGATTCAAAGTCAATCGAATGTCGGCCGTCGCAGTATTTAAAATTTTACTTTCAATTTTCAAATTCTTACGTTGAGGCCCGAGCCACAGTTCGATGGGGCTGCCTTCGGTGGCACCCGTCCAGCGGAATTGAACTTGCTTGGCGTTCAAGCCCGACGTAAATTCTGGGCGATCACCCAATGGCGAAAGAATTTGAATTTTAGATTCCGAGTCGGTGGATTTAATTGATTTTTGATTTCCCTCCTCGCCGATCGTGGCCTCGCCTTTGACGACTTGAAGTTCAATCTTGTCTTTGGACTTCGAAAGATTGACGGTGGCGCGAGAAAGATCGATGGAGCCTTGTTTTGAATTCAGAGTCAGTTTGCCCGACGCCGCGGGCAATGAGGTGCTTGCTTGTGTGACAGACACGTTACCGTCCAAAAGATCGAGTGCGATTTCATTTTCTTTTCGGGTCAACACGATCATGGTGTCGGCTTCCAAATCTAAAATACGCTCCGAGCCAACAAACTGAATGCGAACTTCGCCGTTGCTCGAGGTCCGAATCGCTTCCCCGGGATAGACGGGTTCTCCGGGAATGAGCAAATGC
>JAYUPS010000239.1:0-3115 GCA_043759945.1 Bdellovibrio sp. | reverse complement strand
CCAAAAAGAAAAATTAAGGGCGAGGGAAAAACCAGCCCGCTTGAAAAAATGGAAAAAGCGTTTGGGCGTTTGATTCGCTGGTCTTTGAAAGTGCGGTATCTCACTTTAGCATCCCTGGTTTTGTTGGTTTTTTCGGGCTGTGTTTCCACGGCTTTATTTAATCGCTTCGAGTTATTTCCGGCCGAGGGCGTCGAATTCTACATTGGGCGCTTTGACTTGCCTCCGCAGACCGCCATTTATAAAACCGATGCGGTGGGTGCCGTGATCTCTCAAGCAGTGCAGAGCGCCCTGGGCGAAAAGGTCATCGAGTCTTTGGTGGTGCGAAGCGGGGTCCAACAGTCCGCTCCCGACGACGCTCTGGCAAAAACCGGAGAAAACTACGGAATGATTCTGATTGCGATCAAATCCAAGATGGCTCCAGATTTGGACATTAACAAAACTCTTGAAACCTTAAGATCCATTCCCCGGCCCCCGGAGCTTTTAAAACTCAGTTTTGAAGTTTTGGAAAACGGACCCCCGGTCGGAAAACCCTTAACGATCACACTCCGGTCTTCGACTTTTTCAGAACTCAAAAAAGCTTCTCAGCTGGTGCTTGCCCATGCCAGTGCCATCGAAGGGGCGCGGGACATCCAAACGGATGAAGAGGATTTGGGGCAAGAGTATCTGGTGAAGCTCGATGAGGGCAAATCCACGTTCGTAAAACTCAATGCCGATGCGGTGGGCTTAAACTTGCGAACCGCTTTAGAAGGGTTTGCGGTCAATCAACTGACGGCGCAAGGCAAAGAGTATGACATCAAAGTAAAATTTGATTCCAAAGACACCACGTCGGTTGCAAGTTTAGCTAATCAAGAAATCCTGAACCCAACCAGCTTTTTAATTCCCCTAAATACTTTTGCCAATTTTAACGAACAAAAAGCCTCTCCGACCCTGAAGAACTTTGATTTTCGCAGGTCCATCACGATCACGGGCGAAGTTGATCTAGAAAAAGTTACTTCTCAAGGAATTAATCAAAAAATGCTGACCTATGTTGATTCCATTCGAAAAGATTTCCCGAGCGTTTCCTTTAAATTTGGCGGGGAAGAGGAAAGCACCCAAGAGTCTTTGCAATCCTTGGGGATCGCTTTGATCTTAGCTATCTTCGGAATTTTTGCGACTCTAGTGTTTACTTTTAAAAGTTTTTCTCAACCGCTGTTGATCTTATCCACGATTCCCTTGGGTTTTGTTGGCGTTTGCTATGCCTTCATTGTGGATCAACGACCTTTGAGTTTTCTGGCATTCATTGGCGTGGTGGGACTTTCAGGAGTGGTCATTAATTCGGCCATTATCTTGGTGGACTACATTCAGGAACTTCGCAATCAAAACCCGGGCCTGAATTTGTTGGAATTGCTCGAGCAAGCCTCAACGCGCAGGCTACGCGCCGTTCTAGCGACCGGATTAACTACCGTCGTGGGTCTTTTGCCAACCGCAATGGGATTGGGCGGTTACGACAGTTTGCTCGTGCCGATGACCCTGGCGTTGTCGTGGGGGATGATCGTCGGAACAGTTTTGAGTTTAATATGGATTCCGTCGGCGTACCTCGTGATGAGTGAAGCGCGCGAATGGTTGATCCGAAAAGTCCTGCGCAGAGCCAAGTCGTCTTCGACTTAACGTCGAGATTTTACTTCGCCCTTGGGTGCTGAGCCCGCTCGGTCTAAATGTTTGACCGCATCTTTACCGCTAACAATTTCCACCCGAATTTTTTCCGCCATTGTTTGGTAGTAATCACAGGTCGATTCGTCTTCTAATATCTTCAATTTTTCTTTGTCCGATTGGATTTTAAAAAACTCGCCCACTTTAATGTTCTTCCCCAGCTCATAATCGGGCATGCAGGAGTGGGGTCTGTCTTTCATTTCGACAAATTTGTCGTCGTACCAATATGATGTGTGCCGGGTTTTGCCTTGTTCATCCATGTAGGTCGCTTGACCCAAACAGGGGCTGCGATCTCCGGAATTTCCAAACAAAACTTTTCCAATAATCGCAAACGGGTTGGTCGAAGTCGGAATCGTGGCCATCGTGTCCATCAAGAGCTTAACCGCGCGGTCCTGATCTTTCTGGCTAATGTCGTCGGTAATACTCCTTTCGATTTGTCGATTTCGCTGGATGGGGCGTCCATCGTAGCGGTTCATGATTTCGCAAGCTCCGGGGATTTCCCGGCTGCAACCCAAACCAAAAAAGTTGGCAGACATGTTATTTAAAAACTTGGCGTCGCATTTCGAATTCGCAAAGGCGCCGGAACCAAAACAACAAATCAGTCCACTGGCAAAAAGCATTGCTTTTATTGTCATAGATCTCATTCTAAGACAAATCGGTCCGAAGGAAAGTCCAAATGTCAGCCTTGTTTCATTCTGGGAAACAGGGGCGCCATTGCGCCCCTGAAAACAACCTCGTAGTCCGTGGTCAACTTCGGCACGCAGAGCATCGTAGCCACCGGATCGGATGAAGATCCCGCCAAACGCATTTTGCATCGCTACTTTCAGGGTTTCAGCCACCGTCGGTGCGCCTTGAAAACTGTGGTCTACCAGGTGAAGGTAGGGAGCCGTGCCCTCGGTGACAATAGTCCCACGCCCGCGCGAGTGCGAGTCATCGGGGCCATCATCAGTCGGTTTTTAAGTTTTAAGGGTTCATATTGTGAGGGAAGTTTTTTCATCGAGACCTCTACGGTTCTTAATGAAGCCTGCCCTTGAATGGACAGTTTACAAAGACAAGAATCTTGCAGGACCCGGTACACTAACGTTAGGTTGGTCCTCATGAAAATTATTTGGTTTATTTTATTTTTTCCATTTTCGGTTTGGGCAGAATCACCTTTGGCGGCACGATCGGCTTGGAACTTTGGCGCTCACATCGGCGTGCAACGCACCGGGGATTCTTTTAATTTCGAAGTTTCAAGTCCGTCATTACGGGACTATGAAACCGCCAACATCCCCCAAAGCACTCACTTTACTTTACATCTGGGTTTTAATAACGCTTACAACACCATTGAAAAAATCTCAGGGAACTCGTCAGTGATTCAATCGTTTCAAGCGATCACGTTTTTAGAATCGCAAACTCGGAGCGAAGATTTTCCGATTCAAATTTG
>JAYUPS010000238.1:0-8017 GCA_043759945.1 Bdellovibrio sp. | reverse complement strand
ACTGAAACAAGAAAATATCAGTTTGATTGAGATCGAAATCCAAGATCTTTCGGCCCGATCTATCGGGGCCCTGTTGATGACCTGGCAGATGGTGGTGGCTGGTCTGGGGACTAGTCTGGGAATTGATCCCTTCAACCAACCCGGCGTCGAACTGGGCAAAAGACTCGCCCTCGAAATTTTGAATCCATGAGGTTGCTCCTTTGATTAAGAGCACCCTATAATGGAATCTGAATGTCCATAAACGAATCCGATGTGCCAGACAATTCAGAAGAGATGACCGAGAAGACGAGCATCGTAACCGGTGAAACTTTCAGTGGTCGCATGCGCGCGGCCGATGAAGCTCCGCCGGCACTTGTTGTTCTATTGGGACCGCAGGGTTACGTCGGCAAACAGTTTGCTTTGACGGCTCCCGAATACATTTTAGGACGATCCCACGAATGCGGAATTCATTTGGACGACAAATCCGTGAGCCGTAATCATTGCCGGTTGCTCGTGGTTGGAAATGAAGTGACGGTCTGTGATTTGGGATCCGCCAACAAGACCGTGGTGAATGGCAATGTGCTTGTTCCCGATACGCCCCACAAATTAAAGAACAACGATCAAATGAAGGCCGGTAACCTGATCCTGAAATTCCTGGAAAAAGGGAATATCGAAGCCTTCACGAACCGCGAGCTTAACGAAAAAGCGGTTCGCGATGGACTTACCGGCGTTTACACCAAGGGCGCACTGCTCGAGCGTGGCCCCGAGCTGATAAAGCGTTCCGAGGTCTTAAACGAGGACTTGAGCCTGTTGATTTTGGATTTGGATTTCTTCAAAAAGATCAACGACAAGTACGGGCATGCGGCGGGTGACTATGTTTTGCGAGAATTCTCAAAAGTCATCACGACCAAAATGGTTCGTTCCCATGACTTTTTTGCCCGCTACGGCGGAGAAGAGTTCGTGCTGTTGCTGACGAATGCCTCTCCGAAAGTTTCCAACGAAGTCGCCGAACGCATCCGTTCCACGATTGAAGCCACCGAGTTTGATTTTGAGAATATTAAAATTCCGGTCACCGTATCGATCGGCATCGCCACCCGCATGGCTGGCGAAGACGATTGGGAACAATTCTTTAAGCGAGCCGATGCCGCTCTCTATATGTCCAAGCAAGCCGGCCGCAACCGCGTGACTATTTCAGCCTAAAAAGTTCGACAGCAGCGTCGATCAAGTTACGGCACTTTCTGTTACCAATTTTGGTTGTTTTACCTATCATCAAAAAGCCCAGAGCCAAAACGCCGTTGAATTTCTAACATGTCAGTTTTCTCCCCTCATTTCAGATAGGGTTTGAACTCTAAAAATCCCTTTTCGGCTCCAGGTCGAAGAGCCAAAGTGCCACCAAATTAAGCTTTCTTCATTTGGTCCTTAGGTTGCAATTTCATGAGTGCGGGGAACAAGTTCAAAAAAAATGGCCGGAGTTTTAACCATTAAACGGGGGGATGTGTCTAATGGATGCGAATACGCAAGAGGATCTAAAATTGGTCGGGGATGTTTTAAAAGGAGATCGAAACTCATTTTCAGTCTTGGTCCGAAAGTACCAAAAGAATTTGCTGAGATTGAGTCTTCGCTTTGTGAAAGACTTGGCCACCGCGGAAGACACGGTTCAAGAGTCTTTTATAAAGGCTTTTGAAAAGTTAGATTCTTTTCAAGGGCGAGCGAGTTTTAAAAGTTGGTTGTTTCAAATTACGGTTAATACAGCACGTAATAAATTAAGGGAGCGCAAAGACGGAATGGTAGACATCGAAAACGTCAATTTGTCGACGAGTGCGACCCAGGAGATCGAGCTTTCTAACAATGCTCTTTCAAAGTTAATCCAAGGGTTTGTGGAGACCTTGCCCGAGCGACAACGAATGGCCATGGAACTAAGAATTTACGAAGACCTGAGTTTTAAAGAGATTGCCGAGCTGATGGGCTGTCCCTACGACACTGCCAAAGCCAATTACCGACATGCTCTGCTGAAACTGAAAGATCATTTGCAAAGTGATCTGGTTGCGACCGAGTGGAACTTTGAAGAAAGTGCGCTCATTGAACAGCATCGAAAACTAATGGAGGCCGAAATATGAACCCTAAAGTTCCGAACAAGGAATTAGAGCTAAAAAAAAAGAAGCGCTGGTTGAAGAGTGAGGAAGAACAAGATCCGTGGCGGGGAGTCACGGATCTTTTGTCCACGATCGATCCAGTAAATCTTCCGAGTGATTATGATTTTAAAGCTTTGCATGACAAAGTCATGACCGCGGTTTCCGAGACCCACCCCAACTGGGCTCAAAAAAAACGTAGTTAGCAAAAGCCCTACTTAATTAAATCATTAATTTCGCCGGGCGAGAGCGCTGAAATTCTTTTCAGCTCCTCGTCCGGTTTTTTTGTCTTTTCCAGAAGCTTTGCGATTTTGATCAAGGCGGGAAAGCTCTGGTCCACTTTTTTAAACAAAACTTCAAATTCGGACATATCGAACTGGTAAGTGCGGTAGAGCATCAAGCGGGCATTGTTCAGTTCGATCGACGGGAATCGATCATACAGATCGGTCTTAAGTTTTGGCTTTAGTTTCACGGTAAAATTCTTTTGAATTTCTTTAATGCGCTCTTGACGTTTTTCTTCGTTGTGATCGGTATTGGATTTGTACCAATCTTTCAAAAGGTTAATTTCCTGCGAGATAAATTCCGAAAAGTATTTCTGATCTTCGTTTTCCAGACGGATTTGTTTGACGGTCGCAGATCCCGCACCCTCTTGCTCGATGTAAAAGGTTTCGGTGGCTTGATCAGCAATGAACGAAGCCAAGCGCTCGTTAAAATCGGCCGAGCCTTTGATGTAAACCGTCGCGTGCACGGTTTCGTGAATGATCGTATTCACCAGATCATAGGGCTTCATTTTCAGCATCGATGAAAGCAAAGGATCTTTGAACCAACCCAGCGTACTGTAGGCTGAAACTCCGCGCAGGTAAGTATCGAATTCTTGTTCTTTGAGAGCTTGAGCTTCGGCTTTGGCGTCGTCTTCGTTGAAATACCCTTTGTAGGGGACATCTCCCACGATCGGGAAATACCAAAGATGATGTTTTAATTCCCATTTCGGAGCTGCGCTCACGACGTAGGAAGCGGACCCGCGATCCAGATTTACAAAGTAAGTGTAATTCTTGGTTTTTTTCAGGCCGAGCTTTTCCTCGGAAAATTTTTTGGCCTGGGTCGCAATCCGAATCTGGGATTTTTGCTCCTGGCTGACCTTAGGATCATCGAGAGACTTATCAATTGGCTCACCTTGATTGAGTAGCTTCAATTGCCCCGAGGCTGATTTTAGAATGTAGCCCATCTGGCAACTGACCAGGAACGGTACAATCAGAACAACCAGCCACTTCAAAGAATCCAAGAGATTCCCATGCGGCCCGTGATGTCATCGGCCGTGGTGTTTTCGTCAATCGGGGTTCGGACCACGTCGTAACCGAAACGAAGCGACAGACTTTCTGTAAAGAAGACCTTCATGCCGACGCCGATGCTCGGACCAAAACCAGGTTTTGGTTTTACCTCTTGCGCAAAATCATTGTCGATTTGCAGCTCTTGTTTTTTAGAAATGTAGGCCACGCCGCCTTTGATAAAGGGCTGAAACATGGCTTTGCGATCCGGAGTTAGAAGATACTGAAGATTGGCCTCGTAGATGTTGGAGCGTTGAATCGTTTTTCGCTCGCGTGTCTGTTGGGTCAGATCGTAGGTGGGTTCCTGTTTGTAGGCCGTGCTGCTGGTGTAGGCCAATTCCAAGCCCACGCGTTCCCAAAGATAAAACGCGATCGAGCCGGTCAGGCCCTGTTGTTCGGTGTTGTTGGCCGCATCGTAGGTTACTTTTTTGTAGTTGTAGGACACTCCCAATTCCGTATAGACCGCAGATGCCGGAAGGGAATGGAGCGCGACAAGAAATAACAGGGATGCGACAACAGTTCTCATTCCCTGATCTTATCAAAATTGTCTTCGGGGCACGGATCTAGAAATGTCGGGAACCCCGACTATTGTCGGCCGATCATGCGGGGATCGACCCGCACGTTGAAACGATAACGAAGATGGATGAAGCCATCGTCTTCGATCATCTCGATTGGGGGATTGGGGAAGAGTTTTGCCTGGGCAAACGCCCGGGTGGCAGCAACGTCAAAACCACGAATGCCAGATTCTTTTAGTAAAAGAGCCGTATGAAATTCCCCGTTGGGTTTCAAGACGATGTCGACGTGAGTGATCCAGTTGGCGGAGATATTACTTTGAAAGGCCGCGCGCGGGGTGTTGTGTAAAATCCAGCGTACCGAATTTTCCCAAGGGTAACGAATGATTTCTTCGACCCGTGCAAAAAAGGAATAGTACAAATAGCGATCGGTATTAAGCGCGGTAAAGGACCCCACTTGCATTTCCTGAGGCATCGATTCGCCGGTCGTCGATAGACCCCGCGGCATGTTTAAAAGCGAAGTGTTCAAAGCTTCTTTTTTTTCTTCCCTCTTTACAGACAGAGTTCCGTTTTTTGAGACCTGAAACAAGTTTTTCACGGATTTTGATTTTTCAGCCGAATCTTTTTTACGGTCATTAAGAGCACTGCGGTTCGCGGTCATTCCAACTTCGGGGGCCCGGGTTTGCGTTTTTACTCGTTGCCGTTGGTTCGATAGAAAAGTCAGTGGGTCGACGGATTCTTCGACCTTTAATTTTTCAGGAACCAGGGCTTCGCGCACCAGCTGCTGGCGAGATCTTTGCGGCCTTTCGCGAATTTCAATCTCAACTTGAGACGTCTTTGGAAAGGGATCGGAAACTTCGGGCAAATACGAGGGCAGGACCACCAGCAAAAAGTGCAGGGCAAGGCTGGCCAAAAGTCCTTTGATCACTCGCAGTTCCATGGTTCGAGCCTACCGCGGATCCCCAGATTTTCTCAAAATGATTCGATGTCGGGGCCTCAAGTTGAAACATTTTCTTCCGAAAAGAGATCTATGAGCAATATTCTTCGTTTCCCCGGTTCTAAGAGTCCTACAAAATCCACTGAGGGCACCGATCAAGACACACAAGTCTTTGATGTTACTCAAAGAATTCAAGATCGCCAGGCGGAAGATCGCCGTAAAATCAAGCGGGTCGTCCTGAATGATTTTATCTCGGCCCACGTGTACGTGCCCGGCCGAGGACTGCTGAAAATTGCCTTGAAAGACATCACCGACAAGGGGTTGGCATTTGAAATTGACGAAAAGCAGGGCCAATTCACTCGGGGTGAAAACTTAGAAATCCGTTTTTACCTGAATCACGAAACTTATTTTAAATTTCAAGTGGCCGTCGCCCACGGAGCTTTTTCGGCCGACGATGCAATTTATCGTCACGGTTGCCAGTTTGTGGGCGACTCTCTGAACAATGTTGCACTAAATCATTTCGTTCTCTTTCTACAAAACATCGCCGCGAGCTTACGCACCGACAAAGGCGATCGAATCATTACCAATCTTTATTCTTAATTAGTGACAAGGATTCGCACCTCCGTTGGAATAGGGTCAGGACTTAAGTCTAAGCCCTAGACATCTTCACTGAGGGAGAAAATCATTGGCACGACCGGAAGCGACCCCAAAGAACAAGCGTCGAAAAATTGTTTTCGATACCAACGTTATTCTTTTTGATGCGTTTGCCATCACAAAATTCCAAGAGGCCGACATCCACATTCCGATTTCGGTCATCGAGGAAGTTGATCGTTTCAAGCGCGATCAGGGCGAAAACGGACGCAATGCGCGTCAGTTCAGTCGTTTCATCGATACTTTGCGCAGCAAGGGAAGTCTGGCTTCGGGCGTGCAGCTTGAAAATAGCGAAGCCATTGTCTTTATCAATGTGGATTTTTCGGTTGCGGGACTGCCAAGAGAGCTTGATCATGAAAAGGCCGACAATCGCATTCTCGCCACCGCGATGGCTTTGCAGAAACAATACCCGAAAACCAAAGTGGAATTGATCACCAAGGATATTAATTTACGGATCAAAGCCGACGTGATGGGCGTCGACGCGAAGGACTACGAGCCCGATGGAAATTCAACGGAAGATCTTTACGAGGGTTACCAAGAAATCGAAATGTCACCCGACAAGATTGACCAGTTCTACCGCGAGAAAAAATGGGTTCCGGAAGTTAAGCTGAGTGCCAATCAATATGTGATCATGAAGGATTCCTCGAATCCAAATCACAGCGCCATCGGCCGCTACAGCTTTGCCGAAAAAGCCATCGTGCCTTTGATATCGGTGCCCAATGGAATTTGGGGAATTCAAGCGCGCAACGTTGAGCAAAGTTTTGCACTGGATTGCTTGCTCAATGATGAAATTTTGATGGTCTCTTTGGTCGGCAAAGCCGGAACCGGGAAGACTTTGATTGCGATTGCTGCCGGTCTTCACAAAACCTTGGACGAAGGGGTTTTTCAACGCCTCTTGGTCAGCCGCCCGATCTTTCCGATGGGTCGGGACATCGGGTATCTGCCCGGGGACATCGAACAAAAGCTGAATCCTTGGATGCAGCCCATCTTTGACAACGTCGAATTCCTTATGGGAGCCGATAAGAAAGCCGCCGGTCGCGCACAGGAACTGATTAACCAGGGAATGCTCAACATTGAACCATTGACCTATATTCGTGGGCGAAGCATCCCCAAACAGTATTTGATTGTCGACGAGGCTCAGAATCTAACTCCTCACGAGATTAAGACGATCATTACTCGGGCCGGGCGTGGAACGAAGGTGGTCTTAACGGGCGATATCTATCAGATTGACAACCCCTACGTGGATTCCGCAAATTCAGGTCTGACTTATGCGGTGGACAAATTTAAGGGGCATGCGATCGCGGGACACGTGACTTTAACAAAGGGTGAACGTTCCGAGCTTGCAGAACTTGCCGCCAATATAATGTAGGAGTGTTTCCATGTCAGGCTATACGGTGGGGGATTCTTTAAAGGTCCCCATTAAAATCACGGAAAAAATGGTTCAGCAATTTGCTGAAATGTCGGGTGATTTTAATCCCGTCCATATGGACGATGAGTACGCCAAGAAAACTCGCTTCGGAAAGCGCATCGCCCACGGCATGATTTCGGCAGCATTAATTTCTCGGGTGCTCGCCATGGAACTGGGCGAGGGCGGAATCTACCTGGCTCAAGACCTGAAATTCCTGGTGCCGATATTCCTGGAAGAAACCGTGACCATTGAGCTCCATGTTCTTTCTTTTCGTCGCAATATCGCACAAGTCGAAACTATCGTGCGCAACCAAGCCGGCGATATCGCGGTCAAAGGCAGCGCCACGATTATGGCCCCCAAGGCGCTCTAAAGTTTTTTCATGACTTTCAATCGATTCCCACATTTTTTAGTGCCTGTGGTAGTCCCTTTCCATGCCCAAAATATTTGTGTTTGCCACGCTGTTGATCTCTTCAGTCGCGTTCTCTAGCCCACTCGCAAAAATAAACCAAGGTTTCGATCCCCGCTCTCGTCTGGTGATGGAAAAACCCTTTAATTTCTATGAGTCTTGCGAACCGATTCGCGTGCTCGTGGTCGGGTTGGACCCGGTCTCTCAGACCCAGAGAGAGCTTTCGGTGACGATTCATCGGCCACGGCCGGCATCAAACCGGTCGGTCTTGATCATCCCCCCAACCGGTGGGGCGACCTCGCTCGAAGCCGGCTACGGCGATCGCCTGTGCGGCAAAGGTATCGAGTCTTGGGTCGTTACGGAATGGGCGCCAAACATGCGGGATTTCCAATTGGGCCTAGATCCCAGCACCCATGACAAATCGGCCCGCCAAGCGTTGGCGGCCGTGCGCCAGATCGTCAATCATATGCCGGGTCGCAAAGGTATTTTGGGAACCAGCGCGGGGGCCATCATCGGCGCCGTGGCCGTTGCCATTGATCCTCGCATTCGGGTGGCGGCGCTGATTGCCGGGGGAGCCGATCTTCCCAGTATTTTTGAGAACTCACGCTTAGAGACTTTGGAAACTTTGCGGTCTAAGCGCATTGCGGCCTTTGGATTAAACGAGCAAAAT
>JAYUPS010000237.1:0-25249 GCA_043759945.1 Bdellovibrio sp. | reverse complement strand
TGGCAAGCATCTTGTCTTCGGAAAATGTCCCGACATTGGGGTCATAGCCCTTGGGAAACGGATTTAGTTTTTCTGGCCCGCAGTTCAGGCATTGACGTTGCGGATCGTCGGGGCTGTTGTCCGATTTAAAAAAATCAGCGCACGAACTTGTGAACAGCAAGATCATCGACAAGATAAGAATTTTCATAGGAAACCTCACATTAAATATTCAATGGGAACAGTTACGGCCAGTTGTTTTTCGGCCACTTCCATCGGAATCGGATCAAACTTTTTAATTTCGGAAATCAAATTTTTAGCCGCTTCATTCAAAGGCAAGAAGTTCGACATTTCAATAAGCTCGGCACTCAGGATGCGACCATCGCGCTCCAATAAAAAGCGCACTTTTAAACGGCCTTGCTGTCGCATCTTTAAAGAGATTTCGGGATAGTGTTTGCGTGCATTGAGCGCTCGCGAAAGTTTTGAGATGTAAACATCTTTTGCCGAGGCAATATCTTCGGCGCTAGCCGCGAAACTGGCCGCCAATGCTGGCGAATCTTCGATCGGTTTCTGTAAAGAAACCACCGGACTTTCAACGATGGCCAGACTTTTTTGGATTTTTTGGGTTTGGATTTTTCGGATTTGGTTTTGGGTGACCGAATCGACCGAGTGTTGGTGGGCTTCGATAAATTCAATCGCGACGGGCTGAATATCCGTTTTCAGACCCAACGACAGTCCGCTAACCAACGCCAGCAGGCCCAGATGTACTGAGCCCGAGGCAAGCAATGAATATCGAACATTGAAAGACCTAGGGATAGCCGACCTCGTTAATAATGATTTTTGCAGCGGGCAGTTTAAGCGCCACATCGCTCCAATACTTTGGCGCCATTTTAAAAGTGCCCCAGTCTTTGATTAACGTGGTTGGAGTCAAGCCAACGACCGCGGGATAATCCATATGTGCCGCAGACATTTCCAATTGCACCGAATCGCTCAGAACGATGTCGATAAATTTCTGAGCCAAAGCCTGATCGGTCGAGGATTTCACGATGCCGATTCCCGTTCCGTTGGTGTGGACGCCGCCCTGGGCTTGATTTAAGAACGCCATTTTCAAGGGCAGGTTTGGGCTTTTAGCGAGCATTCCCGCCAAATAGTAGTGATTCACAATCGCCACGTCACAAGTTCCGTTTAAAACGGCGTTGATGGCCGCAGTGTCGTCCGGGAAAACAGTGGTCGCTTGATTTTTTACCCAACCTGCAACGGTGGCCTTGGCTTTGGCTTCACCCGAATTAAGTACCAAGTGGGCAACCAGAGCTTGGTTGTAACTGGAAGTTCCCGAACGCAGGCACAGACGACCCGCCCATTTTTCTGTTGCTAAGTCTTCATAAGTTGAAAGTTCGGAAGAGTTGGTTCTGGTGGAATCATAAACGGCACTGCGGGCTCGGAAAGCCATTCCCACCCAGTTGAGCTCTTTGTCCCGCATGAAAGAATGCAGACGTTTAACCGCCGAAGTTTCGGTCATGGGTTGTAAAAGATTTTTGCTTTTCAAGTCGTTCAGGAAAACCAAATCTTTAGTCATGACCAGATCGGCCGAAGTTGAAGCTCCTTGAGATTGAAGTTTTGCCAAGAGTTCCGCATAGGGAGCCTCGACGTATTCAATTTTTTGGCCGGTCTCGGCTTCAAATTTTGCGATTGCCTTTGTGAAACGATCTTTTACGCGATCCGAGTAAATCGTCAGATCCGCCAACGCCATTTGACCTAAGAACAAACCCACCAAAAGAATGGACAACTTCATTCGAGAACCTCCACGGTATTTACACCATTAAGAACTGATGGAGTGACTAACGAAGATGATAGTCCTTTTCAACAAAAGAACCATAAAAGGGTCCTATTGAAAACCAACCGCCCGGTGAATGAAAGCCAACTGATAATTAGACTTTACAAAGATCTAGAACAGCGGATTTGATCTCAGCGGAATAGGCAAAAGTTTCAGGAATTTGAGAGACTTCAATCCATTCGACGCCTTTGTTGTAGTCAGCATCGTTAACTTCGACGGCAAAGGGGGAAACCAACTGGCCGCGGTAGAAAATAGTCAGGCAATCAAAGGTATCGCCCTTCCATTCAAAAAAGTATTCCCGATCGATGGCGGAAAATTCGTCCACTTGAATGCGGTAACCAGTTTCTTCAAGTGTTTCGCGAACGGCAGCCTCGGGGGCTGTTTCGGTGGGTTCGATGCCTCCGCCGGGCAGAAACAGGTAACTTTTCCCGTTGACCGGATCTACTGCTTTAAAAGTAAGCAAACGGTCATTTTTCACCACGACAACCGAGGTTCTGGTTCGACTAATGACCATATAAACCTGACATGACTCTGACATTTCGTCCGAGATAAAAGAAAAGCATGAAAAATAGCATTTTATCTTCAGTTCTGTTCACTGTTTCTAGCTTAAGTTTTCAGGCCTTCGGAAGCAACATGATCAACGGCGCCGGAGCTACTTTTCCGGAACCCATCTATACGAAATGGTTTAGCGAGTACTCAAAGAAAAATCCCGAAGTTTCGATTAATTATCAGGGCATTGGCAGCGGCGGGGGCATCCGACAACTGATTGCGGGCACGGTTGATTTTGGCGCCAGCGATTCCCCGATGAATGAAGAAGAAATAAAAAAAGCCGCGAAAACTGTCGTCCACATTCCCACCGTTTTGGGCGCCGTGGTGGTCAGTTACAATTTAAAATTGGACCAACCGTTAAAACTCACCGGACCTGTGGTAGCTGAAATCTTCAACGGAAAAATTAAAAAATGGAACGACGAAAAAATCACCAAGCTAAATCCCGGTCTTAAGATTCCCGACACCGCGATCATCGTGGCCACTCGATCCGACGGAAGCGGGACCACCGCGATGTTCACTGATTACCTGGCCAAAGTAAGCCCAGACTGGCAGGGAAAAGCCGGCAAAACGGTGGATTGGTTCAAAGGCAGCCTGGGCGCCAAGGGTAATGCCGGTGTGGCAGGATTTATCAAACAGGCCGAAGGCACCGTGGGCTACATCGAGCTTGTTTACGCGATGGAAAACAATCTTCCTTACGCAACCCTTCAGAATAAAAAAGGCAAATTTGTCGAAGCCAATCTGAAATCCGTGTCGGCTGCGATCACAAAAAAAATGGTTCCGGAAATTTCAAAAAGCGACTTTAAAGTTTCGGTCACCGATTCTCCGGAAGCGGATGCTTACCCAATCTCTGGTTTAACTTGGATTTTGGCGTTTGATCCGATGGAGAAAGCCAAAGGGAAGTCCATTCAAGACATGTTAACTTGGACGATGGGTGAAGAGGCCCAGAAAATGGCCGAATCCCTTCATTTCGCTCCGGTTCCCAAAGAACTGCGCGAGAAAGTCCTCGCCCGAGTGAAAGCGATTCAGCTAAAGTAAGGATCAGTGAAAACATATTTCAAGAATTTTCTACGGGGTCGCAAGCGTGAGGTCAGAGCGGGCGACGTCTTATTTTTTAATTTGCTACGGTCCATCGGCGTTTCCGTTGTCGTTCTTTTTATCCTCCTTTTTATGTTTTTGTTCGAATCTTCAAAGCCAGCTTTTGATCAGATTGGAATGGCTTTTTTTACAACCACGTCCTGGAGCCCGACCACGGACACCTTTTCGGTCGCCGCATTCATGTACGGCACTTTGGTTTCTTCGTTTTTAGCATTGTTGTTCGCGCTACCCATTTCGGTCGGGACGGCCGTTTTCTTAACCGAACTTTGTCCGGCAGCACTCATGCGTCCCTTGCGATTTTTAGTCGAGATGCTCGCGGCCATTCCCAGTGTCGTTTATGGTTTATGGGGAATCTTCGTTTTAGCCCCCTTCATCCGAACGTCGGTGCAACCCTTTTTGGCCACGGCGTTTCCCGGGCTGCCGCTTTTTGAAGGCCCCCCTTACGGTGTCGGTCTATTTTCGGCGGGTCTAATTTTAGCCATCATGATTATTCCAACGATCACCGCAATTTCCGCTGAAGTTTTTGATGCGCTTCCCGCTCTTTATCGCGAGGGCGCTAAAGCTTTGGGAGCTACGGAATGGGAGACGGTTTGTGATGCGGTCCTGAAGCCGGGGGCGACGGGTATTGTGGCCGCGGCCATCATGGGCCTGGGACGGGCCGTGGGCGAAACGATGGCGGTCACCATGGTTATCGGAAATCGCGCCGATATTTCGGCGTCTTTATTTTCGCCGGCGGCAACAATGTCGAGTGTGATCGCTAACGAATACGCCGAGGCCAACAGCGAACTGCATCTTTCCAGTCTCCTGGCGGTTGGTTTTTGTCTTCTGTTTTTATCTCTGTTTATCAATGTTGTTTCCCGGGTGGTTGTGTGGAAAGTCCGCTTAAAACACAGTTAAACTCTGCTTCCGTCATGAAGCGAGCGCGCCGTCGTAAAGCCAAAAGCTTTGTGATGACCTTTCTTATCGGGATGGCGTCAGGCCTAGCGGTGATGCCCCTCTTTTTTGTATTTGTTTTTGTCATTCGGAATGGCTTCCCGGCTTTTGATTGGAATTTTTTTACCTCGCTTCCGGCACCGATGGGGCAGACCGGTGGAGGGATGGCCAACGCACTTCTGGGAAGTCTTATCATGGTGGGAGCCGCGGCGCTCTTGGCGTTACCGCTGGGAATTTTAACGGGCGTTCTGTTGGCCGAGTACCCGCAGGACCGCTTTCCCAAAGTTGTCCGGTTTGTCGTTGATTTGCTCATCGGTATTCCGAGCATCGTGATTGGACTTTTTGCTTATTCGCTGTTTGTCATTCCGATGAAATCCTTTTCGGGATGGGCCGGGTCTTTTGCGCTGATCATGATCATGTTGCCCCCAATCGTAAGATCCACCGAAGAGGTCTTGCGTCTGGTTCCTCTCTCGGTGCGAGAGGCCGGTTTGGCTTTGGGTCTGTCGCGTTGGCGGGTCAGTCTTTTTGTTGTCTTGCGCGGACAAAAGGCCGCGGTCATGACCGGAGTAATGCTCGCCATCGCGCGCGCCGGGGGAGAGACAGCTCCCTTACTTTTCACGGCTTTCGGGAATCAGTTTTGGCCGCAGAGCATGTCGCAGCCGATGCCCTCTTTGCCGGTGCAAATCTATAACTATGCAATTAGCCCCTTTCCAGATGCCCATCGGCAAGCCTGGGCGGGAGCCTGTTTGTTGTTGCTCGTCATGTTTTTTGTCAATTTGACCAGTCGCCTGTTGGTTTCTAGGGGTGGCAAATGAGTTCGTCGGTGTTGTCCTCTTTGTTGTCTCCGTTGTTGCTTGTTCAAAATCTTGATGCGGGTTTTGGCCCGCAGAAAGTCGTTAAGAACGTTTCCTTGGAGGTCGCAAGCTCTCAAGTTTTAGCGCTTATTGGTCCTTCGGGGTGCGGGAAATCGACTTTCTTACGTTGTTTAAATCTGTTGCACCAGGAAACCCACGGAGCTTGGGTGCAGGGTCAGGTTACTTTGGGGGACCACGATATTTTTAATCCGGAAACAGATCCCGTTGAAATTCGCCGCAAGGTCGGAATGGTTTTTCAAAAACCAAATCCCTTTCCGTCGATGACGGTGTTTGACAACGTCGTTGCGGGTTTGCTTTTACGGGGTACCCACAAAAGAAGTGAATTGAACGAAACGGTCGAGACAGCACTTCGTCGTGCGGCCCTGTGGAACGAGGTCAAAGATCGACTTAAGAAACAAGCCACCAGTCTTTCCGGGGGACAGCAACAACGACTTTGCATCGCTCGGGCTCTAGCCGTGGATCCTTCGGTGTTGTTGATGGATGAGCCGACCTCGGCACTGGATCCACTTTCAACGGCAAAGATCGAAGAACTGGTTGTTGAATTGAAAAAACGAGTCACCATTGTGATGGTGACTCATAATATGCAACAAGCACGGCGAGTTTCGGATCGAACTGGTTTTTTCTTGCACGGAGAGCTGGTCGAGCTCAATGCCACGTCAGAAATTTTCACCAATCCCCGAGATGCTAAGACAGAATCCTACATCACTGGCAGGTTCGGATGATTAAAGCCCGCGTTCAAAATCTTACTTTTAGTTACGACGGTAAAAATCCGGCCCTGAAAAACGTGAACATGACGGTCTATGACCGCTCCGTGACGGCTCTTATTGGCCCATCGGGTTGCGGGAAAACGACTTTACTCCGATGCTTTAACCGTATGCACGATGTCTATTTGGAGCCAAAGTACGAGGGTGAGATCCGGCTTTTTCCGGATCATTTGAATATTTTGGGAAATGAAATTGACCCGATGTTTGTGCGTATGAGGATCGGAATGGTTTTTCAAAAACCAAATCCTTTCCCTCGGTCCGTTTTCGAAAATGTTATCTACGGATTAAAAATTCGTGGAATCCGAAAAAAATCTTTTCTAATGGAAAAAGGCGAAGAAGCTTTGAAGCGGGCGGGACTTTGGAACGAAGTAAAAGATCGTCTCGATCATTCGGCGCTGGCGCTGTCTGGGGGACAACAGCAGCGACTATGCATCGCGCGAGCCCTGGCGATTGAGCCCGAGATATTGCTTTTGGATGAGCCGACTTCGGCGCTGGATCCCATTTCCACGTCGCACATTGAAGAACTAATCTTGGATTTAAAATCAACGGTTACGGTTGTTGTGGTGACCCACAATATGCAGCAAGCCTCGCGCATCTCGGACTATACGGCATTTATGTATTTGGGCGAGATGGTCGAATTTGGTGACACCACCATGATTTATACGAATCCGCAGAACGAACGGACCGAATCTTACATCACTGGACGCTTTGGGTAGTTTAGTTTCGTCCCTGTGATCTTTTCGGCCCCCTATTGAATATAACTTTATTAGCCTCACTTTTTTTAGCAGGCCTTATTCCTAGTCCAAAATGGTTGTGTCCCATTTCGCATCCAAAGCAAAAAAAGTTTTTTCCGTCATCGATTTCTAGTCCATGAAAACAATTATTTTCGGGCACAAAACCAATCATGCAGCTTCTTTTAATAACTAACTTTGATGAGTTTTCAACAAGAGGCATTTTGTAAAACGAAAGCATCTTGTTCAGATTAGTAATAAATTTTTCGCGTTCTGTCGGCAAATTATTCTCGATTACAGCCTTGACTGTTTTGGGATTATTGCGTTTGGCCCATGTCGAAATTTCCTTAAAAACAGCCTGATAGGCGTTTTGGTGATTTGTATCAGCGCCTTCAATTAGGTCTTTTGGGTCCAGCATCGAGGCGCCCGAGCTGGTCGATAAAATTAATAATAATATATTGATCATTTTAAATTTTAGCTCCAGATCGCCCAAAAAACCTAATTAATTTAATTGACCCCGTTTGAGGCTACTCCAAGCGTCGGCGGCTGGCTTTTGGTGCGACGGCTGGCGTCCCACGAGCATTTTGGACTGCGGTCGTTCAAGAATGGCAAAAGATGTGAAAAGTCTTTTTTACGGTAATCTTTGCCGTTGGTGATTCCGCTTTGAAGAATTTCGAAATTTACTTTTCCGAAAGGATTGTTCCGGTAGAATTTCCCTTTGGAAAAAGGAATATCGATTTTCCCGGTGCCCTTGTTCGAGAAAGCTCCGCCGGTGTCTTCAACAAGCGCAATGAATGAATCAGCGGGCAGGTTGGGAAACTTTTTGCCATAGGCCGGAAACATGCTGTCCAGCCCCGGTAGGTGAACGAGCATCAAGCAGCGCTTTGAATTTCCACGACGATCCTTATTATTGCAAACAGCACCGAATTCTCCGAATCGGTCCATTGCCACCGTGACGGGACGACCGTTTTTTGCAGCCTGTTCCATCGAATTAACCTTTTCGCCCATGCGATTCGAGGATCCGCCCTCCATCGATCCGCCGATCGATGGATTGTAAATCGTAGGAAGAGAGTTTGTGCAAGAATTCAAAAAGTCCCGATTATGTGCTTTCGAAGGGTAACGATTGGCGGATTGGCGTTGACTAACTTTATTAGCCTTACCACGTTTGGTTCGTCGCTTCGCCTCGACTTCGGTAGAAACGGTGATCAGGATAATGAGGGCGATAAGGCCTATGAAAATCTTTTTCATGACTTAAGGATATGCAAAAGCCGCATCAGTTTAAGACTGGCCAAATCAAATTAAAGTAGTTGTGGCATTGTCTCATTGTAAAACACTTGGTCAACTGTCTCGACTTTTGTCTCAAGTTCTTGAGACGGAATTCCGATGATAACAAAATGGGAACCTGGCACATCTTGCTTTGCGCGAGCCTTCAATTTTCGGTCGTTACTGCCAGAGCGCAGATAAGCGAGTTTGCAAATCCCACCGTGGCAAAGCAAACCGTTGAGTCTTGCCAACAGTTTTTGGAATCGGGAAAATGTGATCAATTCAAAGGGCAGCCCGGGGCTCTTAAAGTCAGTCAATGTCAGGCCGAAGTGAACGGCGACAATTGGTCGGTGCTAAGCCGACTGGCCAACTGTGGATCGGGATTTAAATTCTCGGCCGTAACTTTATGGGAAAATGTCAAATCAGTGGGCTCATCGACGATCAGTGCGGCCGGTGGAATTTACAGCTACCTAACTGATTCAAATACCCGCGCGGCAACGCACGAGAGCTTACAAGAAGCACTTAAAGTTTCGGGCGAATACCTGGAGTCGGTGTATCCATACATTGCGACCGAGTTCACCAAGGCTCTGGATGAGGCCAACAAAAACGGCGGAAATCCCTCGGTGAATGCCTTTAACGTAGCAAATCAACTGGCGCCGCAACTTATGGGCAAGATGATGAGCGCAGCTCTGGAAATCATCAAAGCTAAATACGAAGAATTTCACTGTTTTGATAACAACAAACAAGTCGAGATGGTTTGTAAAGTCGCGGTTGATTTATTTGTACCGCCCGTCGCAATTTTTAAGCTCTACAAGGCCGGAGTTAAAGGCCTGGCGGCGCTTCCCAAAGTCACCGAAAAAATCGAAGAGTTTCTAAAAAAAGGCGAGAGTCTCCAGGACAGAGCCCAAAAAATCGAAGATGCCAAAGAAAACATTGGCAAAGTTCAAGATAAAGCCGCGGAAGCCTTACAAAAATTTCGGGAATCTGCTCAAGCCAGCCGGGGCATGCATTTGGTGGATATAAAAAATGGCGAAGCCACTTGGAAAGTGGGCTACCTGAGCCGCGATGAAATGCGAGAGGCCGGCAAGTTAATCAAGGCCGGCGCCATCCAGCGGATTGATGCCGGACCAGTTCTCGGACCTAAAGTTCTTCCCACGATGTTCGACTTGGGGAAAAAGCTTCCCTCCGATGCGCCGGCGATCAAAATTTCGGGTCGCATGAATGTGTCCCGCATTCGCAAACAATTTGAGGATGAACTGAAGGCCAAAGTTGCGCCCATTTCGGACAAAGGCAAATCAAATCCCGTGTATTGGACTCAAAAAGAAGTTGATAACTACAAGCGCGCCTACAGTGACATGAAGATCGACGAGGCTTGCAAAAAATATTACAGTAACTCACTTTGCGGTGAACTTTTGTTTGAATTTGATACAAAAAGTCCAGATCGAGTTCGCTGGAGTCGACCATGAAAAGATTAATCCTGGTGTTTTCAATTCTACTAAGTTCGCCTTTGGTTTGGGCCGACGCTTTGTGGGTTAACCGGCAATCTGATAAATCGATGTCTTTGTGGAGTTCAAAAAAGAACGAAAAAATCATGGTGGCCCGCCATCAGTTCAAGCCGAGCAAAAAAACAAAACGAAAAATGGGAAATCAGGAAGAGCTTTTTAAATCGGTGGAGAATGAAAAACGCACGATGCTTGCCTGGGTCGGGATTAAAAATTGGACGCCCACGAGCTACGATTGGAAACAAACGTCCGAGGGCGGGCTGCTGACAATCAAGGGTACCTACCAAGATGCTAAAGGCCAGCTCGTTGGTTTTATCGAAAGGCATAAGTACGGCAAAGATGCCGAGACGGCGGTGCAAGATGTTTTCACGCAACCGCTGAAAGATGCGAAAGCAGAACTCGATTCAGAGTTGGTGAAGTCATTTATTGACGGGAAATTCGAATGAGGTCTTAAACCATCTTCTCCAATTGACAAAATTTTTCAAAAGGCAGAACCCGAATTGAACCGTCCGCATAATCTTTGGACCCTAGATGCACCTGATAAAATTTTGGAATATCGGTTCTCTCCCGAAAATAATAAAGATGCTTTGAGATGGCGCCTTCTCCCGTTTTGCATTCAACGGCAAACAAAGGCTTTCCGTCTTTCAGAACGACAAAATCAATTTCGCGTAAATCGACGTCTCTCATATAGCGCAGTTCCATTTTATGGCCTTGAGTGTCTTCATGCCAATGGCAATATTTTAAGAGATGACCCGCCACCATATTTTCAAAACGAGCTCCAGGATTTTCAATCTGGGCCCAATCCCACAGAAAAAGCTTGTTGGACTTTTTAACGGCACGCACTTTTTTAGGTCCGTAGGGTAAAATTCGGTAACAATAATAAACCAGTTCTAAAACTTCGATCCATCGACTGACCGTGTTCGGCGAGATTTCCAGGTCTTCTTGCAGACTTTTGATAGATAAAACCGAACCTACGCGCGAGGGGAGCAGGTCGACCAAAAGTTCAATCAGTGAAATGTCTTTCACCGTGGCCAGGTCTGAAATGTCCTGATAGACCACGCGACTGATGCGTTCTTTCTGCCAACGACGATATTCTGTTTCATTTTTCTTGAAATAGGGTTCGGGAAATCCGCCAAATTTGAGTAAATCTAGGGTCGTGGCTCTTTGAAATTTCGAATCAAGTTCAGAAAGACTTAGGGGATGCAGCCGGTAGTAATGATATCTTCCGGCGAGAGAGTCGCCGCCTTTGCGGAAGTGGTCAAGCCTGGCAGATCCGGTGACCAGGATCGAAAGAGTTTCGCTGTATTTGTCATAAAGGCCTTTGATCAGGGTTCGCCAGCGCGAATACTTGTGAACTTCGTCCAGGCAGACAAGTTTCAAAGCGGGATTGATTTCATGCTTTTTAATGAGCTCGCGATCTTTAAGGTCATCCCAAGAAAGGTACTGGTTTTTAGATTTCAGGAAGTTCTTGGAAAAAGTAGTTTTACCAACTTGCCGGGGCCCTCCAAGCAGGACCATCTTGTTTCTAAGGTCTTTTTGGACTTCTTTAGCGAGATAACGAGTAAAATTCATGGTACTGAATATTAATCACGAGTAATATTCAGTCAACTGAATATTACTTAGATTTTCAACTTCGGCGAAGCCGCGACGTGAACCCAGCTTACTCTTCCTCTTCGACTTCTTCGTCCTTGTCTTCATCGTCATCATCCTCTTCGTCCTCGTCTTCATCGCCTTCGTAGTCATCCTTTGACTCGATCTTGATAAGCCAGTTGTCATAAGGATCGTCTTGAATTTGCGAGGGATCTTCAATAACGGCCGCATTAACTTCGGCCACCACGCCAGAGACGGGGCTGTAGAGATCCATGGGGCCGTCGTCGGTTTCAATGCTCCCGCAGACAACTTCCGCTTCGATCGCTTCCCCTTCGCGGGGAAGATCGATGGAACTGATGTTGTCCAATTCCTCGGCACCATCTTCGTTGATACCGATTGTAAAAATATTGTCTTCTTTTTGAAACCAAAGATGACCCATAAAATTGCGGTATTCGTCGGCGGACATAGTCACTCCGTGCGGGCTGAATGGTAAAGGGCCTTTGACGGCCCTTCCTAAAAAATAGACGACCTACATGTCGTAATACAAGTGAAACTCATAGGGCACAGGGCGTTGCTGGACCGGTCTAATCTCCCGTTCCATTTTGTAATTCACCCAAATATCGATCAGTTCTTTTCCAAAGACGTTTCCTTTGGATAAGAAATCCCCACGAAGTTTTAGATGCGTCAGGGCTTCTTCCAAAGAACCCGGAATGCTCGGAACTTTGGCAGCTTCTTCGGGACTGAGTCCATAGATGTCTTTATCCAAAGGTTCACCGGGATGAGTTTTGTTCATAATTCCATCCAAGCCCGCCATGAGCAAAGCCGCCTGCGCCAAATAAATGTTGGCCATTGGATCTGGGGTGCGAAATTCAATTCGTTTTGCGGCGGCAGAAGGCCCTGAATTTGGGATACGAACGGCGGCGGAGCGATTTTTAAAGCTGTAAGCCAATTTGATCGGAGCTTCAAAACCCGGAACCAGACGTTTGTAAGAGTTGGTTGTCGGATTAATGATTCCGCAAAGCGCGGGGGCATTCCCTAAAATTCCACCGATAAAGTGCAGGGCCGTTTCAGAAAGACCCGCGTACTTGTTGCCCGCGAAAAGATTTTTTCCATCTTTCCACAAGGACATGTGGATATGCATCCCTGAACCGTTGTCACCGAAGATTGGTTTAGGCATGAAAGTCACCGTTTTACCGTGCCGACGTGCTACGTTTTTGATGATGTACTTGAACCACATGATTTTATCGGCCATTAACATTGCGGAGTCATACTTGATGTTGATTTCGGCTTGTCCGGCGCTGGCGACTTCGTGATGTTGACGCTCAACTTCCATTCCGGCGCGCTCCAGTTCCAAACACATTTCGGTGCGCAGATCATGGAGCGAGTCCGTCGGTAATACGGGGAAGTAGCCTTCTTTGTAGCGGGGTTTGTAACCTAAATTGCTTCCGCCCTCTTCGCGTCCAGAGTTCCAGATTCCTTCATCCGAATCGATTTGGTAAAATGCTCCGTTGTTGGTTTGGTCGTATCGGACGTCGTCGAAAATAAAGAACTCGGCTTCGGGTCCAAAATACGCCGTGTCCGCGATGCCAGTGGTTTTCATGTAGTTCATTGCTTTGCGAAGAATATTTCGCGGATCGCGATCGTAAGCTTCAAGGGTTTCCGGCAAGACCACGTCACAAATAAAAGAGACCGTGGGCACTTCCATGAAAGGATCCATTTTCGCGGTCGTCGGATCTGGTTTTACGATCATGTCGCTTTCTTCGATCCCTCTCCAGCAGCGAATGGAACTTCCGTCAAAGCCCAAGCCCTCTTCGAAGACCTCTTCGGTTAATCCAGACATTGAAATGGTGAAATGTTGCCAAGCCCCTAACAAGTCACAAAACTTGAGGTCGACCATGCGGGCGCCTTTTTCTTTCGCAAACTGTATCGCGTCAATCGGCTTTTCAATCGGTTTCATCAATGCTCCTTCGTTTGTTGCTATAATGCTTGTTCATCGAGTTCATTAGTTCTTACGCGAACAACTTTTTCCACGGGCAAAACGAATATCTTGCCGTCGCCAATTTTGCCGGTGAAAGCCGTTTTCCGAATCACTTCCACGACCGCTGCGGCCAAGGCTTCGGCAACGACGATTTCCAATTTCACTTTCGGAATAAAATCGACCACGTACTCGGCGCCCTTATAAATTTCGGTGCGACCTTTCTGTCGACCGAAACCGCGCACCTCGGAAACCGACACCCCTTCGACACCCACTTGCGAGAGGGCCTCAACGACATCGTCTAGCTTGAAAGGGCGGATAATTGCCTCGATTTTTTTCATGGAATTGACGCCACTCTAAACACCAAGACTGATTGATGTCGACCTCGCTTTTCGTTGCCGCAGATCGCAATTCAAGTTAGGTGGTTTGCTCCATGGCCCATCTTTTTAATGTCGCTTTAGTAGAACCAGAAATTCCTCAGAATACGGGCAATATTGGTCGCACCTGCGTGGGATTGAACTCCAGTTTGCATCTGGTCGAACCTATGGCTTTTGTCATTAATGATAAAAATCTGAAAAGAGCCGGACTGGATTACTGGCCACATCTTCAGTGGAAAATGCATGCGGATTACTCTCAGCTCGAAAAGGAATATTCGGATTTAAAGCGGGTCTTTTATTTTTCCGCCAAAGCCGAAAGTTCGATGTACGATGTGGCCTATCAAAAGGGCGATTGGTTTGTTTTCGGCAAAGAGACCGCAGGTCTTCCCGATGAAATTCTGCAACGCAACAAAGAGCGGTGTTTGCTAATTCCAATTTTGGGTCCCGTGCGGGGATACAATGTTGCCACGGCAGTTGCTATGGTGCTGAGCGAAGCCTACCGTCAAATTCGGATCAATGAGTGACTCTGCAATAGTCCGAGCCTAGACTCGGATCCCATGATTCAATCCATTCTTAAATCGATGTTTGGGACTAAGCACGACCGCGAAATGAAGTCTTTGCGTCCGATCATTGACCAGATCAATGACTTTGAACCCAAGCTGAAAGCTCTCACTGATGAGCAGCTCAAAGCAAAAACACCAGAATTCCGTGAAAGATTGACCAAGGGTGAAACCCTAGATCAGCTTTTGCCGGAAGCTTTCGCGGTTTGTCGCGAAGCCTCGCAGCGGGTTTTGGGCATGCGCCATTACGATGTGCAAATGATCGGCGGGATTGTCTTGCACCGGGGCAACATCGCAGAAATGCGCACGGGCGAGGGTAAAACCTTGGTTGCAACTTTAGCCATGTATTTGAATGCGCTCCCGGGTAAGGGCACGCATCTGATCACCGTGAATGATTACTTGGTAAGACGGGATGCCGAGTGGATGGGCCGCTTGTACAAATGGTTGGGACTTTCTGTCGGAATCATCGTTCATGATTTGTCCGACACCGAAAGAAAAGCCTCTTACGGTGCAGATATTACTTACGGAACCAACAATGAATTCGGTTTTGATTATCTGCGCGACAACATGAAGTTTGAGCTCGAAGACATGGTTCAGCGTCCGCTCAATTTTGCCATCGTCGACGAGTGCGATTCGATCTTAATTGATGAAGCCCGAACCCCATTGATTATTTCGGGGCCCGCAGAATCCTCGACCGAAAAATATTACCTGGTGAATGAAGTTATCCCGAAATTAAAACGCGATGTTCATTTCACGATGGAAGAAAAATCCAAAACAGCCTCGCTGACCGAAGAGGGTAATAGTGAGGTCGAAAAGCTTTTGAAGATCGGAAATCTTTACGATCCCGAGCACATCGAGCTCTTGCATCACATCTATCAGGGCCTCAAAGCCCATTACTTGTACCGCTTGGACGTCGAGTACATGAACTCCAACGGGGAAATTGTTATCGTCGATGAATTCACGGGTCGGCTCATGCCGGGCCGTCGCTGGAGTGACGGACTTCACCAGGCCATCGAAGCCAAAGAAGGCGTTGAAGTTAAATCTGAAAACCAGACTTTGGCGACGATTACTTTTCAAAATTATTTCCGCATGTACAACAAGCTGGCGGGAATGACCGGAACGGCCGACACCGAAGCCGTCGAGTTCAAAAAAATCTACAGCCTGGATGTGTCCGTCATTCCGACAAACAAACCCATTCGCCGAAATGATCTCAATGATGTGGTCTATAAAACCGAGACCGCCAAGTTTCACGCCATCGCCAAAGATATCAAGGCTCGCTACGAGCAGGGTCAGCCCATCTTGGTGGGAACAGTGTCGATTGAAAAATCAGAATTACTGTCCAAGTTTTTGAAAGACGAAAAAGTTAAGCATGAAGTTCTAAACGCCAAACACCATGAACGGGAAGCCGAGATCATCGCGCAGGCCGGACGTAAAAATGCCGTCACCATCGCCACAAACATGGCGGGACGGGGAACCGACATTGTTTTGGGCGGCAATGCCGAGATGATGGCAAAAAAAGAACTGGGCGTTGAAGACGGGCCCGAGTTCGATGAATTAAAAAAGAAATTCAAAGGGACCACAGAAACAGAAAAGGGCGCGGTGCTGGGCGCCGGCGGTCTCTACATCATCGGAACTGAACGCCATGAGTCTCGGCGGATTGATAATCAGCTTCGGGGCCGTTCCGGCCGTCAAGGCGATCCTGGAGAGTCCAAATTTTACTTGTCGCTCGAAGACAATCTCATGCGAATTTTCAACGGAGAAATGATTCAAAAAATCATGAACCGGATGAACGTTCCGGATGATGAACCCATCGAAGCCCGCATGGTGACTCGGTCGATCGAGGGTGCCCAACGCAAAGTCGAGGGCCACCACTTCGACATTCGGAAACATTTGCTCGACTACGACAACGTGATGAACCAACAGCGCCACATTATTTATGGAATGCGCCGGAAAATTTTTGACAACCAGGGGATTGATCGCACGTATTTGGATATGTTGGGTGATTTAGTCTCGGCGATTTTGGACATCCACATTCCGAACAATGTTCGAAAAGAAGAATGGAATTTGGACGGGTTGAACACCGCTCTGGCCCAGCAATTTGGCATTAAAATCGATTTTAAAACTCTGCCGGTTGTGAACGAAGAGACGATCACCAAAGCGGTCAGTACTTCGGTGAAAGAAGTTTTTGATCGCCAACAGAAAAGTCTGGAAGAGTACGGCCCGCAAATTCGCAAAATGATTTTGCTCCAAGCGATCGATCAGCGTTGGAAGGAACATCTTCAGGGCATCGATAAATTGAAAGAGGGAATTAATCTTCGCGGGTATGCCCAAAAAGATCCGGTCATCGAATATAAAAAAGAAGCTTTCAAGGCTTTCGAACTTTTGAATCACTATATAAAAAGCGATGCTCTGGAAAAATTCCTAAAAGTACAGATTGTATCGCGAGAGCAAGCCGAAGCCATGGAGAGCCGAATTCAGCAGCCCGACTTTGGCGAATTGAATTACGCCGGGGGAGAAGAGTCTGCCGGAGCCGGTGCTTCTTTACCAACATCCAGGGCGCCCTCTGGGGCTCACCCGTCCGGAGCTCCGCCGGAGCGCCAACGGATGAGAATGACCACTGGACCAAATGCCGGAGGCGGGGAAGATTCACAGACCCTGAACCGGGCCCAAAGAAGACAAATGGATAAAAGAAAGCGATAATACAGGGATGGGTAATTCCTGTCCTAAGTGTTCATCGTCTATCGATCATGATTTTGGCGTCTTCGTCTGTACGAAGTGCGGAGCTGTTTTATTTGTCGATTTTGACGGAAACGTTCAGTTGTCCACACCGGAAACGGGCGGCAGTCCGACTTTTGAAGCCAAAGAAATCGAACAAATTAGTGAGATTCAAGAGATCCAAGAAATTGAAATAATTCCTGAAGAAATTATCGAAAAAGCAGCTGAAGAATTGGTTGCAGACTTGGCTTTAGAGCCGGCTCCAGAATTTGTGGCCAATAATGATTGGGCCGACCAGAGCGTTGAAGATTCAATGGCGGCCGCAAATCCTCCGCCACCAGCACCGTCCTTTGCGGACAGGCCCGTGACCGATGTCAATTTTGATGACGTTGTCGAATACGCAAACCAAACCGAACTTGATAATTCGCCCTTGGTTTACACTTTGTGGATCGAGGGCATCGATCGCAAAGAAACCCGCGAAAAAGTCATCGAAGTTTTAAAAGACATTAAATTCAATCTGCATTTAAAAGAGATCATTCCGACCATCAAGGGCGGCGTTCTCGAATTGCGAGATTTAAATCCCGTGAAAACCAGCTTGATTGCGACCCGATTGCGGGAAGAATCCGTGCGCTTCCGTTGGAAGCAAAATGTATTTCAGTCGGAGGCCGCCAGTGGGACTTAAATTTATATTTGCAGTCTTGGTATTGATAAATTTTGGGCTAAGTCCCGTGCGCGCCCAAGTATCCGCCGACAAAGACCCGGTAAATCCCTGGACCGAAACTTTGAACCAGGTTCGCGCTCTCAAAGGCAAGCGGGGACAAGCGCTTTCCAATTTGAATAAAGTGCGGCTTGATATGCGGGGGCTTAAAGAGGGATCTTTGGAGCTAAAAGCTGAGCTTGCCAATTACGCGAAGCTGTACAAAGAATATCGGGAAATTAGTCAGGAATACAATCAACAGCTCTCGATTTTAAAGTATCGTTATCCTGATCGTTTGGCGAAAGATCAAAATCGGCAATACCAAACGGTGGAAATCGAATCCGAAAGCGAACTTGCGGAAAAGTTGGATCTTGACCAACGCTTGACGAACACCGTGACCAAAAGTCGTCAGCAATACGCCGATCGCTCTCAGGAAAAACAGAAGACGCCGGTACCCACAGTCAAAAAGCCACCCGAGGGGCCTATGACGATTCGCGAAGAAGAAGCGATTCTGCTGTCAAAATAGAAACAGTGTTAAAAAACCTGTTGTTTCTTTATATTCCACTGCTACCCTGACCTTCTATGAAAAAAATAATTGGGCTCTTGGCCTTGGCATTTTTAAGCTCCTCGTGCGCGGTATTGCATCACGTCCAAGTGGGCAACATCGACAATCGCGCGACCGATGTGGCGATTCCTTTCGAAATCCTGATGAGTGAAATGGGAGTGAGCACCGAAGAGATTGGGGCTCTAGCCAATGCAGCCAGCAGTTCGGGTAAGTCGGACGCGGGAAACTTGGCGGCCATTATCTCTTTATTTCAGGTGGGACCCAAAACGGGAGTGCAAGTTTACAACGAGCGCTACGCCGAACGCTTGGTTTATGAAATTCACCAAAAATGTCCGACAGGACGGGTGACCGGATTGATGTCGATTCGTGAAATGAGAAAATACCCCGTGATTTCGGGAGAGATCGTCAAAGTAACCGGATATTGCTTAAAAGGAAGAAAATCATGAAAAAATTAGTTCAAATGTTGATCAAAACTTTGCCTCTGGGTGGAATGCTCCTTTCGATGGGCTGCGCCTCTTTAAATTCGGTTTCCTTGACTCCCATTCCTTCGAATCGAAGCAAGATGGTGAAAGCGGAAGTTTCGAAGTTTATCTTTTTGGGATTTAATTTCGACAACGATTACATCAATCCGTTGGTTGAAAATCTGAAACAGCAATGTCCGCAAGGGGTCGTTTCTGGGATCTTAACCAAAGATGAAATCATTCACTATTTCTTGGCCCACACCCACCGTGTGGTCGCGACGGGTTTCTGCAACGCTGGGGGAACCTCGGCAAAAGCGGCACCGGCGCGCAAGACGGCTTCGGATGAAGAGGTTGTGCAATGAAGTCGCGAGTTGCTGTAATTTGGTCGGCGGGACTTTTATCCTTGGCTCTGCTGGGGGGTTGCGCCCATTCGGTTCATCAAGTGCACACGTCTGATTTTAGTCCCTACGCCGAGATTGAGCGGGGGGATATGATCAAAGCCTATGCCGATCAGTTTGTTGTTTTCGGTTTTGTCTCCGACACAAACTATGTCGATGTTGCTCACAATAAATTAATGCAAGCTTGTCCCTCGGGACAAATTACGGGGATCACCACCCAGTATTCAACGAGCTTGGGATTTCTTTCCTGGACCAACAAGATCTTGATGCAGGGACTTTGCATTAAGAATTAGTTGGTTCGTGGTCGGATTTGCGTGCGGAAGTGCGCTGTCAGCGTTGAGCTTGTTATGGCAGCGAAAAACTGATCGATTGTTGTTTGTTAGACCAGTCTATTGTTGGCACTTCACAGATAATTTATTTGGGGCCATGGTCTGAATGGAGAAGTGCGGACCTTTGCTAATAGAGCGAAAAACCACTTTTTGCGTAACTTTTTCTTCGAAGCTTACTTCTAAAAAATCACCGTAAAAATTTACAATCGCAAAATGTCGATTGTCAGATAGCTCAATTGTTTTCTGAGAATTGAAGGGCAGAGAGAATTCAAAAACCTTAGGTATGGGCCTAGTCTTATCGTCGATTCGACATTTATAATCCACTGCACTTGCGTAGACTGAATTTGATAAGGAAACCATAAAGAGCAGAAGAGTAAAATTTTTCACACTAACTCCGATTTTTATCCTCTAAGAGAGGTAATCTTTAATGATCAATAGCTCAAATTAATAGTGGGTATTGATACCATAGCCAATTTTAATCATCAGGACTTTACTGCCTTAAAATTAAATCTTTTCACCCAAGATGTGGCCCTAGAAAGCGCTGTATTTTGTTCAACCCGAAACTCTCGATCGCCGCTCGTTGGTTGCAATGTCGGCAAAGCAAACGCAAGTTTTCCGATTTGTTTGAGCCACCCTTTGATTTGGGCACTTTATGGTCCACTTGCAAGGCCCACCCAGAACCACAGTTCTCACAGCGGGAGTTTGCGCGATCCCACACATTTCTTCGGACATCAATCGCAACGTTCTTCAATACTTCCGTTTCAACGCGAGGCTTCTTGGTGGCGCGGGACTTTTTCAACTGTTTTTCATGTTCGCTAAGGGCCTGTTCACAGAGCATCGTGAATAGCTCGGAATCTGAAATGCCAGGATATGAATGCGCCCAGAGACCTTTCAGTCTTTCGATCTTTTCAAAGTCTTCCGTGGCCATCAGCATTTTTATTTCGACCTGATTATTGGATATTTTTGTAGATTCTTTTTTGAGCGTCTGTGTTCCGGTCATTTTCTGCAGGATAATTTCTGCCTCTCGCCGTGATTGACCCTGCACCGCCATGATCAATTCAAACTTACGTCCCGCAGAGGCCGCGACGCCCAATTGTTTGGATTCCGCGTGAATCACCGAAGCCGCAGCGCTGAGTGAGGAAAGCGACAGGCTACCACAGGCAATGCTTTCTTCGATGGTCGGGATCTCTTGTATCAAGCGCATAGCATTTATGCGGCGGTAGGCTTGATCCTCGCTGTAGCCCAATTCTTTCGTCGCGTAATCATACATCGATCTGTATTTTAGCATTGCGAATAGCCTGCGTCTTTCGACCTCGCGCAAATGATTTAAGACTTCCACCAAAACTTCGCGTTCTTTGGTGACGACCTGTTTTGTTTGTTTAAGCAGTTCTTGGTCGCTGAGTGTTTGAATTGGCATGTGACTTCCTTCTTATGTGTTTGCGAAAGTAACACGGCTTTAAAGTTGCGATATTTCATCCTAAGTGCGCCTCGGCGGGGATTTTTTTAGCCAATTGGCAAGGTTCTGGTTTTAATGTTTTTCAACACGCACAGGAGAGATTACGTACGTTCAAGGGGCATGGGACGGGTACCTTACGATCATGGTTCGAAACGAGGAAATTTGAGAAACTGCTGTCAAACAATAATTGTTAACTCATTAAAATAGCGCAAAGCTTCTTGGCGGCGCGGGATTTTTCCCAAGGATTGTAAATCCTCCCAAGGGCCCTACTGAACCGGTTGATAAGTGGGAATATAACCATCGGAGCCAGAACCTCGGACCTCGTCCTCGTAATTGGGAAGATTGTCACGGGCAGCTTCGCGCTCAGCATTGAATTGCTTTTCGATTTCTAAATTGGCTTGTTCGTTGGCAGAGTCACGCTCTTCGGCGCTGAGTTCCGGTTTTGGTTTCCCGCCGACGTAGACAGCTTTGCCATCATCAAAATGCACTTCGCTTTGAAGCTTTTCGTTTTTATCGTAATAAACCCAGGTCCAACGATCTTGGCCTTTGCGCCGGACTTTGTAGGTGGGATTTCCCATGACCTCAAGCACTTCGGATTTTTCCATCCCGGGTTTTAGTTTCGCAAAATCATCAGAGGGAAGACTCACGCATCCAGTGACAAGTAGTAAAAATGCGAAAAGGAGCACTAGGGTTTTCATTCTTGTTAATTTTACGGGAATCGGTCGGGGTCTGCAAGGGACCCTTGTCAGGACCCTGGTTCAGCCAAACCAAAGGGCGAGGATTCCCAACAAAGCAGGTCCAGCTTGGACGTACAAAATCTTCCGACTGACGGTCAACGCACCAAAAATACCGGCAACAACCACGCAGCCCAAGAAGAAGTTACCCAACTGTTGATGGGTCTCGGGATTTGGATGCAAAACGCTCCAAAATAAACCCGCAGCCAAAAATCCGTTGTAAAGCCCCTGATTGGCAGCCAAGATTTTCGAAGCTTGAGCTTGTGCCAAAGTTTGTCGGAAAACTTTCAAGCCCAATGGCTTCGTCCAAAAGAACATTTCTAAAGTTAGAAAGTAAAGATGAATAAGAGCGACAAATAGAATCAAAATGTTTGCGATCACTGACCCTCCATGATGCAAATCGCTACAAAAAGGGAACTGTTACCTGAGATTCTTCTTCAAGATCTTTCCGGAATCGCCTTTCGGCAACTCTTTCATTAACGAAACTATTTTTGGAACTTTGAATTTGGCAAGATTCAGCAGGCAATGTTCAATCACGGTTTTTTCAGAAACTTCGGGGCTCGCCACGACAAAGGCTCTACCGACTTCGCCCCATTTTTCGTCTTTGATTCCGATCACGGCGACCTCACGTACGCTCGGGATTTGGCGGATCACTTTTTCAACTTCTGCAGGATAAACGTTTTCGCCCCCGCTGATATACATCTCTTTTTTCCGACCAACCACGTAGTAGAAGCCTTCTTCGTCTTTGCGAACCAGGTCGCCGGTTTTAAGCCAACCATCCTGAATGGCCTCACTCGTGGCTTTCGGATTTTGCCAGTAGCCCGTCATCATCATGGGGCCCTTCAGGCAAAGTTCTCCGATGTGATTTTCGCCCAATTCTTTCCCCAGGTCGTCGACGATCTTAACGTCGATGTAGAAATTGGGAAAGCCAATGGAGCCCATTTTACGAACGGCGTCTTGCTCGTTTAAAGAAAAAACATTGGGCCCAAATTCTGTCAGTCCGTAACCTTGTCGTACCGGCACGCCCTTTTCATTCCAAGTTTGTATGGCTTCGATGGGCATCGGTTCGCCGCCGACGATAGCGTAACGAACACAGGAAAGATCTGTCGATTTAAACAACGGCGACCGGGCCATCATTTCCATGGTCGTTGGCACCCCAAAAAGCAGGGTGCATTTTTGCTCGTTGGTTATTAGCAAAACTTTGTCTGCTTCAAATTTCTTCATTAAAATAATTTGTGCGCCCCGGTGGAAAAAGGGCGTGGAAAAAACGTTCCAGCCACCCGTATGAAAAAGGGGCAAGAAAATAACGGCCGAATCGCTTTGGACCAAGTTCAGTCGCATCGTCGTATTGATCGAATTCCAAAAAATCATAGAGTGCGATAGCAACGCGCCCTTTGGGAAACCGGTGGTGCCCGAAGTGTACAAAAGCAATGCGGCAGTCTGTTCCGTGGAATGAAATTCCAAATACTGAGCCTGACGAAGACTTTCCTTGAGCGCTTTAAACTCCAAAATTAATTCTTTTCGGTCTTCGACCAAATTGTAAAAATCTTTTTGAAACAAAATCAGTTTTGCTTGGCAATCGTTTAAGATGTGCTCGACTTCGGGACGTGCCAATCGATGGTTGATCGGAACCAGCGTTGCGCCCAAGCGTTGAAGTGCAAAAAACAGGACAAAGATGTCGATGTCGTTCAAAGATAAAAGCGCCACGCGGTCGCCGGGTTTTACGTTATGATCGGTGGAAAGAACTGCGGCCATTTTTAATGACTGTTGATAAAACTGGGCATAACTCAGTTTTCGAGCGGGGTGGTCTCCGTCAACAACCGCGATATTATCGGGCGAATAAAGACTCCATTTTTTGAGCCAATCCAATGTCATGGGAACATCAGGTATCGTAGGACCACGTCATCGTCAATGCAGCCATCGACAGACCACCGCCAGATCCCAAAAGCACCAGCGTGTCGTCTTTTTTGATTTTGTGCTGACGAGCTGCATCTGCCAGAGCCATCCCCACGGCCGCAGAACCCGTGTAGCCAAAGCGATCCATTATAAGATGGGCCTTTTCTCGAGGCTGCTTCAGAGCATCCATGGTCTCGTTGATTGAGTGGATGTTGATTTGGGTCATAAAGAAGTGAGCGACTTGATCGGGCGTCTTTTTAGTTCGGTCCAAAAGCGACCGAGTTAAACGCGGCCAGTGAGTGCCGTTGGTTTCAATGGGGATTTTTTTAGCAAAGTTAAGCAAATGACCTTTGTTTTCAATGACCTCGTGGGTGATGGGCTGGTGGGTTCCCCCCGCATAAACGCCCATGTAGTCATGGTACTGACCGTCGGTAAACAATTCGGCGGCTTGGATCCCTGTCCCGTCGGTTGATCGCTGCAAAATGGCTGCTCCCGCGCCGTCGGCAAACAAAGTCGCAATTTTAAAATCATCGTAATTGAGATACTTGCTCATTCCATAGGCGCCAACGACTAAAATATTTCGGTATTTGGGGTCAGCAATGATGTACTTGGAGCCCATGTCGAGTGCAGTCACAAAACCCGCGCAGGCCGAGTTGACGTCAAATGATCCCGCATTAATTGCTTTCAATTTGTGCTGAACAACGGCCGCCGTCGACGGGGACATATAGTCGGGGGTGTCGGTCGCAACGATTATCAGATCGACGTCTTTGGCCGTGATTCCAGCGTTCCTCATGGCCTCTTGGGCTGCAGGAACGACCAGGTCCGAGGTCGCCTGGTCTTCGGCCATAAAATGGCGTTCGTGGATGTTGCGTTGTTCGCGCAAAAAAGTGTCGATGTCCTTTTTGTACATTTCGTTGAAAAACTGATTTTTGATCACATTCTCTGGAGCGTAAAAACCAGTGCCCTTGATGGTCGCTAACATGTCTTCCCCTTTGACTAGCTGACAGGCTTTAAACACAAACTTGAGATTCATGTCCATCAAGATTACTAGAGCACTTACTCTGCTTGCATGGCATCGCCACAGAAAACATTGACGGGAGTGAAAGCTCTATGGCAACCCAGGTGCATGAACACGCACTATCAATTCAAAGGACTTCAAGCGATCGTTACCGGCGGCGCTCAGGGCATCGGTTTTGAGATCACACGTCAGTTTTTGATGGCCGGGGCCAATGTTTCGGTTTGGGATTATTCTGCAGAAGCCCTTAAACAGTGCGAAGGCGAACTAAAGTCTTTCGCAAACCAACTTCAAACCGTCCAAGTTGACGTTACCAACCGAGAGTCTTGTGCTCGGGCCATTGCGGGTCTGCCAAAATCTTTGGACGTGCTCGTCAACAACGCCGGCATCACGCGGGACAAATCCTTTGGAAAAATGGCGGCCGAGGATTGGGACGCCGTCATCGGCACAAATCTAACCGGACTTTTTAATGTCACAAAAGCCGCGCTGGAAAAATTTGGACCCGATTCTAAAAACAAACGCATTATCAATATATCAAGCGTGGTCGGACTGTACGGAAATTTCGGCCAGACCAACTATGCGGCCGCAAAAGCTGGTGTCATTGGAATGACCAAGACTTGGGCCAAAGAGCTGGGACGCAAAGGCTTTACGGTCAATGCCGTCGCGCCCGGATTTATTCAAACGGCCATGACTAAGAAAATGCCGTCCGAAGTTTTAACGCAAATGGCATCCAAAGTGCCGGTGGGTCACTTGGGTGAAACTTCGGATATCGCAGCGGCGTGTTTATTTTTATCTTCCGAAAGCGCTCGATACATTAACGGGACAACGTTAAGTGTCGACGGCGGGTTAGTTTTATAGTTTCTTTATTTTACAAAGGGGAATCAGATGAGGATATTTTTTCGGGCTTTGACGACGGTGTTTACGGTGACGACGGTGATGATGGGGGTAAGTTCATTGGC
>JAYUPS010000236.1:0-3128 GCA_043759945.1 Bdellovibrio sp. | reverse complement strand
CGTCGGACATTCTGCAAAGGGCGGTGATCCCACGCTGCTGATCGGTCGCCAAGTGGCTTTACTAAGATCTCTAGGTCCTGCTAGGGGCGGAATTGTGGGATTGATGTTTGGACCAACAGTTGGATTGGGACCCGAAGAGCCCGGGTCAACACTTGAGCTTAAACTTGTGCCGGCAGTTTCGTTAATTTTAAATTGCCCGCAGTTTTGAAACAATATTAAACAGGCGAGTCCTACCGCGAGCGGTAGCCACTTTTGCATTCGAAACCCCCACTATTTAAGTTTACCTAGAAACTAAACAGTCTCCAGTTTTTCCCAATCAGGTCTCACTTTGGGAAATATATCAAAACGAGACGGAGGCCCGGCCGTTCTTTAACTCACGGGGGTTTTCTAAGAGATGATCTTCTTGAGTTTTTCCAAGTCGGCCGCGTCCGGTGCGTTTTTTTGCCAACCGTCTTTCAGAGGGCGATCGATGGAAATCACAAACTCAGTCTTTGAATTCGAACTTTTATTTTCTAAAAAAGTTCGATCGGGCTTTGGATTGTTGAGCCATTCAAAAGCTTCAGGGGTCTCTAAAAAGACTGGCATCCGGTCATGACCACTTTCGAAAACTTGTTTGGAGGGCTTAAACGTTATTATTGTAAATGAGGTTACAATTTCTCCAGTTTGTTTGTCGAGCCAAAGGGAATAGCATCCTGCTGCGAGTACCACGTGGCCGGTTGTAAACTTAATTCGATGGCCAGGAAAAGTTTCACCAAACAGAGAGCTTTCAAAAAACTCGTAAATGGGAACTAAACAATGTCGCTTAGCAAACGAGTCTTTGAAAGCAGGTTTTTCGGCCACAGTCTCTAAACGAGCGTTGTGGGTTGCAAAGGGGGGTCTCCCGCTCTTGGTTTTCTTAGGGGCTTTTTCAGGATTCCACCATGGGGGAATCAGAGAAAACTCTGCGGGAATCATTTCGTACTCGTTGGCTTGGTTTTTTATGATGATGGGGGCTTGGCCGGGGGGAAAGACTCGGCCCTGCATTTCTGCAAAGACGGTTCTGCGGATGAAAACCAAAGCATCGAGCAGACGTTCTAGTTCCATAGGACTACCGGAAGTAAATTCAGCGCACATACAAAGGCTCCTGCCGCTTCAAACTAGAGCCTCTGCTTTTTTTGCCAAAATGTCCAGAGTTCATGACTAGTATTGGACGGCTCCGATGCGTTCCCGATCTTCATCCTCATCGTCCTGGTCTTCTCGATTAGAAGAGCGATTTTCAGGAGGACTGTCATCGCTGCCCTCAGCGAGCAACTTGGTTTTAAAGGCTAAAAATTTATTTCCCATTTCTGTCCGAGTTTTCAAATCGGTGGCCTTTCGGAAATTGGGTAAAAGTTCTTCTTCTTCCTCACCGATGTGGTGCTCAACCAATTCGGCCAGCACTTTAATTCGGGCAGACATCAGATCTTCATCGTCGGTTCGCTTGGCTTCCTCGCTCATTTGGTCGGCCAGCTGATGTTCCACGTCGCCTTCGAAACCACCCTGGCGCAAATCTTGGTCCGATTTCATATAGGTGTACAAAACCATTTCTTCGGGCTTTGCGTGGGTCACCAACAGGGGACAAAACTCCAGATACGCCTCTTTGCGGACGGCAAAGCTCTTATCCGAATTTTTCATGATCTTGATGAGCGCTTTAAGAGCCTTATGATCCTGCAGAATATATTCGATGATGTCATTTTTCTTCTGTGCACTGTTTCTTTTCGCCGGTACGGATTGCTTGGTTGGTTTCTTGGTTGGTTTTTTCATTTCGTCGAACTCCTTAGTCAAAGGGTTGGGATGGGGAGTATTCTCCCCATCCCTTCAAGTGTTAAGCAATTTGAAAAATTAACTCTTGAGAATCAATTTCCATTTAAGCGGGCGCGATCGAAATCATAAGCAGAGTCGTTGCCATTGTCGTATCCGTAATCATAGCCGGCATGGCGATGGCTTCTGTGGTTGCAACTGTAACCCCGATGGGAATGGCGATGGCCACGGTCCTCGGTGCCACAAACCCCCCGTAGATAATCTTGTGAGCGGGACAGATCGTTGGAATGACGGCCATCATCTGGCACGCACGCTGCGTTGGCACTTAGTCCACCCAAAAGGGCTAAGGTTGCTACGATTGTTTTCATATTTACTCCTGTGCTTTTGTTCTTATTAGAACGTTTTGAAAGGGACAATTCCCTACTCTTTGAATTCAATGTTCAAATTATGTGCCGGGACTGTACTTGCACCGGAGTTCAGCCTAATAATTAAATCTAAAATCTTCCCCACGTTCATGAAATAGTTCCCCAAAAAAATTCAGCAATTGCAAAGTTGATTTGAAAATTTAGGAACTGAGAGTCATCAAGATCTATTTGCAATTGTGTATCTTATTTTTTCTAGATGTTACGGAATTCGGTTTAAATTTTGCAGCCGGGGTTCACCGTGCGATTTTGCACAATGAACAAGGAGCAGGTATGACCAAAAGTTCTTCCACCAAAGGCGGATCAAAATCTTCCTCAAGCAAAGATTCAAAAAATTCTTCGAAACAAAGCGCGACGAAAGCGGCCAGTAAAAAATCCCAAGATTAGAGTCGAAGTAAAAAGCCCATCATTTCTGATGGGCTTTTTTGTGATGTCATTTTTAGGCAGCTAAATTAAAACTAACTAAGCCGTCACAGTTTTCAATTGAATGCCATCCGCTTGTTCCCGGGAAATTGGGTAGTTCAAGTTGGCTTTTGAACCCATGGCCCCACCACCCACGGCTGCGGCAAGTCCCAAGATCAAAGTCAGAAACATGGACCATCCCGTTGCCTTTAGTACCGCTGCGGTCGCTTCACGAGTTTGCACCATGGCCTGGTTGATTTGCGCTTGCAGTGCCGTCAGACGCTGATCTGTCTGTTCGGCGGACATTCCTGATTGGCGAGCCAAGTATGTCTTTGCACCCTCGACATTGCCCTGAATGAGTCGGCTAGAAACACCGGCGACGACAACGCTCATTTCTGATTTTAAATTCAGATCACCGAGCGAGTCTTCAATGGCATGGCTAACGATGGGATTCTGGGCCGCCGAAGCAGCGCCCGAAATTGCATTGCCCGCCGTCTTACCGGCCCATCCAACGGCCGCCACGGT
>JAYUPS010000235.1:0-25347 GCA_043759945.1 Bdellovibrio sp. | reverse complement strand
CCAGACACGCACAAGTTCCCGGTCACGCAGTTCTTCGGCCACGTTTGTCACGATGATCTTTTTAGCTCTCGGATTTTTAGGGATTTATCATTTTCAATCCGACATCGAAGGGGTACTTCCGATTTTGCCGACGAAATTAGAACCGCCGGCTGCGCCAATGACTCCTACTGCCCCGGCGCCCAGCACGGGACAATCTGAGTCCGCGTCACAACGACCGCCGGTTGCCCTGGCGGTTCACAGCACGCCGACGGGCGCTCTGGTTTACATTGATGGTCAAAACAAAGGCTTCACTCCGTTTCGCGGGTGGGTTGATTCGGGAAAAGCTTTTCGGGTGACCCTCATTAAAGACGGCTATTTGCCTTACGACAGTGGCGAACTAAAATCGGCGGGCATTGAACCGGTCAATGTTCGAACGACGCTGCAACCCGAACCACCCATGGGATACATTTCTATCGAAGTTATTAATGGCGGAACAGATCCGGTCATCTCGGTCAACGGCCAACGGCTTTCAGAGCCGGCGCCGATTCAAAGATACCAGGTTCCTGCTAGCACGCCCGTTAAAGTCCGTGTATACAATCCCATCAGCCAACTGTACGCCGAAGAGACGGTTACGGTGGGCGTCGGTCGACGAAAAGCGATCCGGTTAATTCTCGGTCGCACTGGTCAATCGAAGTAAATCAAAAACAGCAGAAGACAACGGGAACCGAATGACAATTTGCCACTGGCTCGAGAAGATGACCGATCGTCCCCAAGATGCCGTGGCGATTAAACACCGGAAAAAATCTTGGAAAGAAGTTTCCTGGACGGAATACAAAGAAAAAATTGATGCGGTCTCTGGAGCCTTGATCGAATGCGGACTGAAGCCCGGCGATAGAGTGGCTATTTTCTCTTCGACGCGCTACGAGTGGGCCGTCGCCGACTTAGGGATCTTGGGAGCCCAAGGAATTACCGTGCCCGTTTACCACACCTTGACCGAGGAAGAACTAAGTCACGTCTTAGCACACGCCCAGGTCAAATTTATTTTCGTGGAAAATGCCTCGCTCTTGCGCCTGCTTCGCCGCGTGACTCAAAAAATAAATGCCATTGAACGTATTATTGAACGCATCATCGTTTTTGATCAAGCCGGTGAAATAGATAATGACCTGATCACCTACAATGATTTTTTGAAAATGGGTGATGAATCTTCGGTACGCCACGCTCCCCTGATCTCAAAATTGCGCCGAGAAACAAAGCCTGAAATGCCCGCAACAATTCTGTACACGAGTGGCACCACCGGACGGCCTCGGGGCGTTTTACTGACTCACGCTCAAATCGTGAGTGAAGTGACAGAAGCCTTCCCGTTGTGCGGGGTTCAAAGCTCCGATATTTCTTTAAGTTTCTTGCCCTATTCGCACATCTTGGGCCGCATCGAATTGTGGGGGCATCTGTACATTGGATTTACTTTGGCTTTTGCGGAAAGTATTGAACGCGTCAAAGACAACCTTGAGAAAATTAAGCCCACAATTCTGGTTGCCGTCCCTCGTATTTTTGAAAAAATTTACGGCGGAATATTGGCAAAAATTGACTCGGGTCACACCCAAAAGAAAATTTTTAACTGGGCCCTGGGCATTGGCCGACAGGCCGGTGAGCTGCGCTTGCAACGACAATCTCTACCCCTGATGTTGGTGCCCCAATTTGAATTGGCGGATCGTTTGGTGCTTCGTCAGGTGCGCCAAGCTTTTGGGGGCCACTTGCGTTTCGCCATCTGCGGTGGCGCGCCCTTAAACCAAGAGATTGGATTATTTTTTCATTCTTGCGGAGTGCTTTTGCTCGAAGGTTATGGTTTGACCGAAACCACAGGCGCGGTTTGCGTTAATACTCCGCATGATTACAAATTTGGGACCGTCGGAAAACCCATCGGCGACGTGGAAATTAAATTTGCGGCGGACGGCGAGATTTTACTTAAAAGTAAAAAAGTCATGAAAGAATATTACAAAGATCCCGAGGCCACGGCCGCCTGTTTTACCGACGGCTACTTTCATACCGGCGACATCGGCGCGCTGGAAGACGGGAAACTAAAAATTACCGATCGGAAGAAAGATTTAATCAAAACCGCCGGTGGCAAATATGTCGCTCCCCAAAAGCTCGAAGGGCTTTTGCGCGCGCACGGGTTAATATCCAACGCCCACATCCACGGGGACCAACGGAAATTTGTCGTCGCGCTAGTTACTTTGGATAAAACCCATCTTGCCCAATTTGCGGAAGCCAAAGACATCAAAGTTGACGAGGACGAAGAACTGTTCACCCATCCCTTGATCAATCAAGTGGTTCGGGAAATTGTCGCCGAAGCCAACGCTCACTTAGCCAGTTATGAATCGATCAAAAAGTTTAAAATATTGCCCAAAGACTTTACCGTTGAAAGTGGGGAGCTAACACCCTCTTTGAAAGTAAAACGCAAAGTCGTCGACGTTCGTTACAAAGAGGACCTCGATCAGCTTTACAAATAATTGAATCTAGTGAACCGCGTAAATATCTAGAATACCACCAAATCGGCTTTCATAACTGCGATCAAACTTCAGCTTCAGATTTCCGGTGCTGCCGCTGCGAATTTCCGTCATGATTCGCTTAACGGGTTCCGTTTGTCCGATCAGGTCCCTCTGCAAACCATTGTGTAATACCAAATATTTAATCTCTCGCGCTTTGAAGTACTGTTCTAAAACTTCCCAGCTCGGATTCTGATTTTGCAATTGCTGGTACTCGTAGATTTGATTCAGCCACATTCTGGAAGAGTAAAGATCATAGCCTTGAAACCACAAAAGACTTTCAAAGGTCGGGACCATTCCCCCAATCAACAGAAATCCATATCCTCCTTTCTGTCGATGAATGTAGTTAATAGCGGCATCCGTCGGCAGAAAAGAAGTGTTTGTGGTTCGCAGCGCTTGATAGTCGTAAACAAATCCATTTTTCGGAATGGTCTGGAGGTGATTAACCGTAGCGAAAGCCAATACTCCCGAAAGCGCCACCATCGTCCAAGCCACAGGTTTATAGGTTTTCAAGAGCCAAAAGCCCGTCGCGGCCAAGGGTGCCGCTAAGAACTCAACCTGATAACGACCGATACCCCAAGCCGTATCTACCGTCACCAAATGATAGATCAGAAAAAGGGACAGCCAGCTAACGGCCAACCACGGCAGTCGGCGAACGTGACGCCAAGCCAACAGGAACAATAAAAGTGAAAGTAAACTCCACAAATACCCCATAGAATCCAGCAGGCTCATCAATGGTTTCCCATTGGTAAACACAAACAAAATTTTCTCTATTCCAAATTCAGTGGCCCCCGCCGAATTGCCGATTTGTTTCAGCGCCCACGCGTAGGGAAATGCAAGCAGAATGAAACTGACCGCCCAAGGCCAGGGGAATTTAAAATGACGCCAAAACCGCAAGAAATAAACCAAACCGGCCGGAAACAATAGAAAAACGCAGGTGTGCCGGAAAAGAATCAGAATTGGAATTAAAAGTACGGCCTTCCTGAAAACTGCGGGATCGGAATTTTCATAAGATTCGATTAAGTAAATTAGAACCACGGCCCAGCCGATGAAAGCATAAATCGCTGGTTCCATTAAAATGGAATTGAAAAATACGGTAGGGCAAGTGGCGAACATGAGACAGATAAAAAAGGCAGAAACTGGAGGGTAATGTCGAGCGACTCGGCCATAAATCCAAACTAGAAAAAGGGCCAACGCGACAAGTCCCGAAAGACGGTAAGAGAAATTATTCATGCCGAAAAGACCAGACGAGATAAAGGGCAAAAGAACTCGAAGGGGTGGATGGTTGTCGGGCCAGCCCGCAACCAGTTTCCCCAAACCAGCCAGCGCCAAAAGCACTCCGGCATCAACTACGAGGCGGCTTAACAAGTCCGTCTTCCACCGGTACACCCTGTGCCAGGTCCAAATAATTCCGGACAGGATCGCAATAAACATCCAGAACAGCAGGGGCCACAAATCCAAGGCTGACATGACCCGCGGGTCTGCTAAGTTCCAGTGGCTATCAAGAAAACTTTCAAAAGACTGATGGGGGAAAAAAATTTCAATATTGTTTAAAAACGATTTCAGTAAAAAAGCCGAACGCTCCACGTGATGTGGCTCATCACTGCCCATCTCTAAAAACAGATTCAGGTTGTGGCCCAACATCAGTACGCCAGTAAATCCCAAAAAAGTGAGGAGAAACTTTTGATCAATCTTGACGTCAAAAAAAACTTCGGAGAAATATCTTTGAGAGAAGACTCGTAAAGCGAAAACCAACAGAAAGCCTGAAAACCAGGGAACCGGCATCAAGTTGGGCATAAGCAGAAAAGACCATACTCCAACAAAGGTATAGACATCTGGGAGAGCCAATCTGAATGATTTCATCCGTAAATTTGACAACATCCCCCGTAGTGACGCAATGTAATTTAATGAAACCATGGCTTATCTTTGATCTCGACGACACGCTGATCCCCTCGAGCCACATCTATTCAGTTGTCGCTCAGAAAATGAAATTAAAAATCGACTTTAAAAACGCGCGGACTCGGGCCAAAGCTCGTCAGGTCCCGCACCACACTTCGAACCACCATCGCCTAATTTATTTTAAATGTTTTTTAGAAATAAAAAATCAAATGAGTGCTGACGGAGCATTGAAATTAATGACCCAGTACGAGCGATTGATGACCAAAGAGGTCAAATTCTGGGTCTCAAAATCCAAACTCAAACTAGAACTGCAAGTCTTGAAGAAAAAATACCGCTTGGCTATTTTCACCAACGAAACATTAAGAACTCAGTTAATTAAGCTGCGGGAAATCGACCCGCAAGGACAGCTTTTCGACCAGATCTTGACCTCGGAAGAAATTGGACAAGAAAAAAAAGCGTCCGGATCATTTAAAAAGCTGTTAAAAATATTAAAAGCAAAACCCACCCAGTGCACGATGGTGGGCGACGATTATATTCAAGACATCGTCCCTGCCCGACGGGCTGGGATCAAGCGCGTGATCCAGATCAAAGCTCCCAAAGCTCCGGCCGCTTGGTACAAACTGAGTACGAGAGCCCCTGAACTTTTTCTTTGATCGCCGCAATGGCTTCGACAGGCGCTCCCTGAAGTTCAGGTGAGACCAAGCAAATCGAAAACTTTTCCAAGAGCGACCGGGAAATTGGAAAATCCAAATTTCCCCCGAAACAGTCCAACCAGACCCACTTGACTTGACCGGCCCACAGCGCCAAAAATTCGGTGGGCTCATACCGCGAGTAACGAACGCACAGGTGATCCCGCAGTCCCGATTTAGTCAGTCGGACCAAGGTCGGAATGGTGGTGTCCAAAAAAAAGTAATCTGAAACGTGATACTTTTTTAGAAGCTCCTGACAGCGAGCCTCTAGTCCATCTTCTTTGGTGTTAACAATCAACGGACCCCTGGGTTTTTGACTAAAAACTTTGAGCCAATCTTCGAAATCGGGACCGGGCTGCCAAGGGTCATGCGAAAGTTGGAGCGTCCCAGTTTTGCTGACATCCCCGTTCGAAAAACTGCGCAAATCGATTTCCACGCCTCTGTTTACCGGCAGGGCTTCAAGTTCGACCAGGGCATTGACTCGATGTTGGATCAAAGCCATGACGAATCCTCGCTTCCGACCGACAACAGAAAAATCAGAATCAGTTGATTAACTCCGTCCAGTCCCGGCTTCCAAACCGGCGGAGTCGAAGTCCTTAAAATTTGGCGCAAAGCTGAAAATTGGGTCTCCGCAAATTTAGAAACAGCAGAACGTTCTGGATTCCCCAAAATTGTAAGAGTCATTACTTGAGAATTAATTTCATCGACCTGAACCTGACAACCCAAGGTCTTTAAATTTTCCATGAAATCATTCACCGATGGGTTGTTGCGGATTTTGTGTTTCACAAAAAATTCGCCTTTAGAGTCCAAGCCGTAGCTCATCGACCAGTCGACTCCTTCCTCCTGCGGAAGAATGTGTTTTTGGGAATCGGGTTGCCGTTGGTCCATGGACGTCAGGATCGTTTCCGGAGAGTGACCACGCTCGGCCACGTCTCTTTTTACTTTCCAAGATTTACGCACGTCTTCGGTGGGTTTTAAGAAAATTTGCAAATCCAATTTTTCGCGAAAGACCTGGTTGTAGAGTGCATGCAGGCCTTGAAAAATAACGATCTTTGCAGGCGCAATTTCGCGCACTTCTGAAAACCGACCCGTTTTATGGTCGTAATGTCGAGTGTCGACACTTTGCCCGCGCTTCATGGCAATCGAATGATTTAAAAGCACATCCAAGTTATTTGCCAACGGGTTCAGGTGCGTAAAAGCTTTCCAGTTTTGGCTGCCACGCTCCCATTTATGGTAGTCGTCGCCCTCAATAGTTCGCGTGCTTTCACTACCGAACAGAGCCTTGATATTTTCGGTCAGGTAATTCTTTCCGGCGCCCGAATCCCCGCCGATTCCGATCATAAAGGGACGAAGTCTCCGAAAGATGGGAGCGTCGTATTTGAGAACGTAAATAAAGAAGCTAATCACAAAGCACGCGGTAAAGGTCTGCAACGCCGTTAACAAGATGCCGCTCAATAAGTCCGAAGGAATGATTTTTGAAATCAAGAAATAACCAAAATAAGACAGCGAAAGTCCCAAATACAAAAGCCGGGGCAAACTTAAATACTGAGCGTAAAGCAACGCCACAAAGGGCAAGAACCAGAAAAACCAACCCTCGGCCGGATTCACTGTTAGAACCAGCGTGGCCATCAAAGCGCCGCAGCCATAAACCAGACCTGAGGGTGTGATTTTCGTCGCTACACACAGCCGTCCGATCAGTAACAGGAGCGTAAAGACGCCCAGATAAATGACCGGACCGCCCTGACCCAGCTGCAGCACCATGGAGAAAATCCGCTGGGCTTCGGGAGAACCTGCGCTGGCGTAGCCGGCGCTTCCGGCGAGCAAATGCGGCGCAAATCCCAACAGACCCACAAGCACTACAAAACTTCCCCACGCGGCGATGCGAGCCAAAGCCTCGTTGCGAAAATAGTTGTTCCAAATGTAAGCCATCAAAAAAGGTATCAACAAGGCCACGTGAAATTTACAGAGAATCGCAAATCCAAACAGGACCGAAGAAACCAGCACGCGCTTTTCGATTAAAAAGACCAAAGACCAAATTAAAAATGCCAGACAAACCACATCCAATTGCCCGATCCAATAGGAGATAAAAATTAATACGGGGTTGAGCCAATAAAATACCAGCAAGCGATGCAGTTTTCTGCCCGACAGTTGATAAAGACCAAAAAGCAAAAAAACATCCACGACGAGAAGTGGAAGTTTAAAAAGCGTGTAACTGAGCCCCGAGAATCCCAAACTGGATTCACCTAAAATCCAATAGCCCAAAAGTTTAAAAGGGACCATCACTGCGTAAAGAATGCTCCCGTAAGGGAACTCGTACGCGTTGCCTAAGGCCCAGGGGTTGGATCCAAATTGCTGAATTGATCGCTCCAGAAAGGGAATGAACAGCTCTCGCAGATAACTGGAATCACCGATCGGCATCAATACGCACTTGATGACCAATCCGATCCAAAAAAGGCGGCTTTTCAGAACCAACGAAAAGAAATCTCTCATTTCAAACTCTATCCTTTCGAGACAGGCGCCAAATGTATCCAATCATATTTTTAATGTGGGTCGAACGAGAAAGAAAATTTGAAGACCAATTGGAGATCCCGTGCATCCGCGGCGGAAATTCCACGGGCAAGGTTTTGATCTTGTAACCGGCTTTGAGCGCGCAAAACAGCACGTACAGATCAAAGGCAAAATCGTTGGGGGGATCTTTGATTTCGGCCAAAAGTGCCCTGGGAAAAACTTTCGGCTGCGCATTGACCTCGGAAAACTTATGAAACAGTAAAATTGAAGCTAGGACTTCAAACACGCGAGTCACGAACTTGTCTTTCCAGTCCCTGCCGGAGCGAATGCCTTTGACGAGTGTGGGTCGAGAACTTTCCAGCAAGATTTGCAGCGCCCGAAAAGCATCTTGCGGATCACATTGTTGATCCGCGTGGGACCAGGCCACGCAGTCGGCCTGACAGGTCTTTAGACCGCTCCACAAACCGAATCCGTAACCTTGATTGACCGGTACGGAAACAATACGAAACCATTTTCCAAGCTCTCCCGCAGCCAACGTTTCCATCACTTTCAGGGATTCATCTTTGGAACCGTTTTCGACCAGCACCAGCTGGAAAGTTTTCTCTGTAAACCCGTTGGATTGCGCGGCAGTTTGAGCGCGGCGAATTAATTTTTCCAGAGATTTGGATTCATTGTAGCAGGGCAAGACTAATTGAAATTTCATTCAAAAACTCCGGCGTATCGAGAGCGTCGATCCCGCAGGGGGCCCTGGTAAACTTCGGACCAATACAGAGCTTCCGCCATGGACTCCGGATCTCCCCAATTAATGTAGCCCTCGGCTTCACAGACGTGAACTTTTTTTCCTTCGGACAACAGAAAATTAAAAATTCCGTCCAAATAAAGCTCACCGTTCACTTTATTTTCGTCTTTTTTCAAAAGCTCGATTCCCTGCTGCAACAGGCCGGCGGACTTAAACCAAAAAGTGCCAACCAACATTGGATCCCGTGCGGGCGAATCGCTAATTGGTTTTTTCACCGAAACGGATTTGACCGGACTTATTGGATTCTCAATCGCTTCGGTTTCCACAAATGCAAACGAGTTCGGCGACCGCCGCGTCCCCGGAAAATTTCTCACGGTAAAGATCACCGCATCGGGCTTAAGCTGTAAAACCTGCTCCCACCGATCCTTAGAAATAAAAAGCTCATGGTCACAAGAGGAAACCAAAACTGATTTCGTCAAATCTAAGAATCCGACCCCGGCTTGGGTCGTTAAAGCTTGTCCCGCGGGCGTTTGATCCAAATAGGTCACCCGTTTCTGATCTACCAGTTGTTTTTCCAGATATTTTTGATGCTCGGTCAGCGCCACAATTTGTGTGACCGGCGCTTGGGGCAAACTGTCCAGGGCTCTTTGAAAAATCACTGTCCCGCGCACCGGAATAAATGGTTTTGGTATCGCGGTAAGTTTTTTAAACCGACTGCCCAGTCCTGCCATGGGCATTAAAACTTGTTCGACCGCAATCTCAGACTTTTTGGCGGCTTTGAATGTTTTTTCCCAATATTCAAAATCCCACAAATCCTGGGGTGTACCCCACTGGAAAAAATAGGGGATTTTAAAAACGCGAACCTGAGCTTTCGGATTTTTTAGCAAAAGCGCCTGCACGGTCAGACTGGTGTAGAACTCGTTATTCATTTTCAAGTCTTGCGCTGTCTGAAATTCCAGGGCTTCTTGGAGCGTGGCCTTGTCTCTAAAGTAATAGCCTCCGCTCGAAGCATACTCTTCTTCTCGGTTGCTGGTGAAACTGCCTTTCTCTCGGACCTCGACAACCTGGTCTCCCTCCAAACGAGAATAGGCATACGGGACGGGACTTAAATAGTGCGCGTGAAATCCGATGTAACTTAAAAGAGCCGCATCACAATTTGTCTCTTGGGTGAATTTATCAAAGCTTTGGGCATCCCAGATCATTCCGTAATCGCAATAAGAAACCAAAATGCGTTCATCAGATGCGATGCCATTAAGCCCCGCGCGGATCGCCAGTGCGGGTCCTTCGTTGTGCACGGGCACGGCAACAATTCGACAACCGGGTCTTAGCTTCTGCAGGAGCAATGGCAAATCGGTCGCCTGATGATTTTCGGCAATCACAAAGGTGCAGGGCCAATCTTTGGGGAAAACCTCGAGCAGACGTTCAATCATCGGCACCCCCGAAACGGGAATCAAGGGCTTCGGTTGTTGGTAACCGACTTTTTGGTAGCGCGTTCCCTGCCCCGACATCGGAAACAAAAGATGAATTGGCTTCATCGCAGAACCTTTTCCCTGCGGTATTTCTCGGTTGGAAGAGTCACCAACTGGTCTACAAAATCTTGGGGCAATTCGGGCAGGTTGCGACTGACCTCAACCAAAAAGCAGTGGGCCCTCCAAATTTCAAGATACGAAGTATTCATGGTCGTTTTCGGTCGATACTCGCCACCCACTTCTTCCAGGTGCGGAAAGAGCTTATCAAAGACAATCGCAAAATCAGGAAAGTAGAATCGCAAGGGCGCCAACAAGTTGGGCTCGGCAGTTTGCTCCAGAAAAGGAAGAGCTTTTTTGTAATCTAACTGCAGGCAAAAATCTTTCTCCATCTTAGAAAACTGCTTGAGATCAATCTCGGTGCTCCCTTGCAGTATCACCCCGTGATTTTCCAGCAATATCACCTGCCGGGGTTGGGTGCCATCCAACTGCAAAGATAAAAGCAAGCCCGGCATCACGAGGGGCAAGATCACCAGCTCCCCCATATAACTCTTCCAATAGGAGTCATACCAATGCAAAAAAGCAGCTTCGTTTTTACGAAACTCCTGCACCATCAGAACAGAAACTAAAGAGTGGAAATGCGCCACATATAATTCCGGCAACAAAGCATGAAATCCAGTTTCCATCGACGGCCGATGTGCACTCAGAATTTGAGATTTTATCAAAAGTTCAGCGTAAGTTTCCTCGATCGGATTGGTTTTAAGCTCTCTTAAACCGCTTTTTATTTTCTCCAGATCGACGCAGGCAAGATCGCTTTCTGAAAAAATCTCGTCCAACCGAAAGCCCGAAGGCTTAATCCAAAGTTGATTGCCTTTTTTAACGGAAACATTGCCACCGGCGCCCTGCACCCAAAGATAACCCCGCTTAGCAATATCAGAACAGATTTCAATGACTCCCAAGCTGCTCTCCAAAGTGGATTTAAAAAATCCAGAATCTAAACCCCATCGCCGCATACACGTTACTAAAACTCATCGACCGGCTCGTCCCATCATCATTTAAAGCCGCATCGCCCTTGATCACTGCATTCTGGAATGTCGTGACCGGCAAATTATGCTTCAAATTTTTGAAAGCCAAAGTCCGGTAGCCCAATTCAAAAGAGAACGTCGTCGAATCAAACATCAAGGTTTCAACACCCAATGAAGCATCAATGGCTTGGCCCGAGGTCTTGAGTTCCTCGGTAAAGTTAACCACCGTCGGATAAGCTGCAGTTCCATCGGCCGTTAAGGCATAGGTGTTCTTAACCGTCGCGCTCATCGCACCGAAATCCCCGCTCAAAAAAATGCGAGTCTCGGGCCATTGCTTAAGATTTAGCTCCACGCCAACCTTGGGAGCGTAACCCAGCACATCGCTGTTCAAAGTGTAAAGTGCCGTGCCACTTGCATTCCGCCCGGTAACTCCAACAAGATTGGGCGGTTTAAAGACTTCAAATCCGAATTTTAAACGTAAATTTTTGATCCCGTAAGCAAATCCGAATTCGAACGAAGAATTGTACGCATTCTTTTTATCGTAGGTCGTGCCAGTCCCGCCTGATTTGGCAAAGGCCGAATCACCCGTGCTCGTCGTTAAATAAGAACCCCGAACATAAGGGGCAAATTTCTCGCCGCTGAAATTAAAGACTCTCCCTTGAGCATTCCATCCGAAAAAAGTCAGAAGTAGTAATATTCTTATCATCGTTTATAGGGGCTCATATCTAAAACCAGTTTACCCACAACTTTAGGATTCTTGACTTGCAAGACCCGCACGTTCACTGCTTTTTTTAATTGAAGAATGAGCTGCATAGTTTGCGCCGTGCGGTCAAAATTAAGCATGGCACTTTCAATGTAGGCCGAGCCCTTCAGGCGTTTTAAGATTTCGGCTTCGGTCAACTGACTGGCTAAGATTTGGGGAAGGTCGATCACCAAACGTTTCGGGTTGTAAGACACCTCGACGTGGTAATAGCCGGCCACGCCTTTTTTTGATTTCATATCGGCGCCGCCAAAATCCATGACCAAGCGTTCGATTTTTGATTTTTGAGAGGCCGTTCGGCGCAAATCCATCAAGGACATATTCGAACCGGTCTGGCCACCAGAGATGGCACCCACCCCGCGGATGATCGACGATGGAACCGGCATCGCGCGAGTCGTTTTCGGAATTGCCGCGTGGACCGAATTTAGAAATCCCAAGAAAAAAGTACTGAAAATAAGGATCGCTTTCATACGCAAACCTCCTGTTGCTTTAGTTTTAAGAAAACTGGGGGATCTGTCAAAAGCCGTCGTTGAAAGTCACCGAACGACCAAGAATGTCACTCCAAAAAGCTTCAACTGCGTCTGAATGGCTGTGGGTCTCATAATGAGACGGCATAGTTCTTGTTATGGGTTAATGCGGATTGTTATGTTTTTGTTGGCTTTTCTGTCGGTCTTTTTACTTTCGGGAGTTCGGTCTATGCAAATTTTAAAAAAGCTAGTTTTTCCAGCGTTGGTCCCCATGTTGGTCGGAGCGACCTTGTTCATTGCAGCCTGCAACAATGGCGGTGGTGGTGGTAATAACGGTGGCGGAGGAGCTCAACCGACTCCAGCGGCCCCCGGCGCCCCGGCAGCTTCGGGTTATGCGACGACTCCGCAACCTTGCAACACTCAAGGGAACAATCCCAATTGCATAAACCAAAGCGGTTACGGCTACAGCGGTTACCAACAACACATTCTTCCGCAATCTTGGACACACGGCGCATGGCAGTGGCCTACCCAGTGGCAACCCCAATCCGCCAATTGCGGATGTCAGTCCAACTATCAAGCCGTTTACCACCAAAGCTTTGGGATGGCCTGCGCTCCCCAAGCCTATTTCAACAACAACAATTACGGCGGCGGATCTGGTGGTGGTGTTGGTTACAGCTACGCCGCTTACGGCATTTCGGTGGGCATATTCTTTAACTGGGGAGCAAGTTATGGCCCCCCGGTAAACAACCAAAACCTGAATATTCCCCAGACTTACTACGGCGGAAACAACGCCTGCAGCGGCAATACCGTTCCCGCACAGGGTTGCAATGCTCGGAATCGGTACAGCTGTAGCGCAAACTACCTGTGTCAACCTGTTGGAGCCGGTTCTACGATCGGGGTTTGCGTCAGAGATGAGTTTTATTAATAACTAGAAATGGACATTCCTCGGGAGAGTGGTGATATTTTATCCTCATCCCGGAGGAAGAATGAGCAATCCCTTTTTTAATTTCCATGAAACCATTCCATTCCCCGATATCAAGAACGAGCATTATCTCCCGGCCCTTCACGAATCGCTGAAGATCGCCCGTCATAATTTAGACAAAATTAAAGCCGACACCAGCCCCGCAAGCTTCGACAACACCCTGCTCGCGCTGGAAAATTGCAGCGAGATGATGGAGGTTGTTGGCGGTGTTTTTAGTAATCTGCTTTCGGCCGAAGGGCCACCGGAGCACCACGCCCTGGCCCAAGAGATTTCCCCGCTGACCGCCGCGTTTTCCAACGAAATTACACTGGATCCCCGAATTTTTGCCCGGGTGAACGAGGTCTATCATAATCGCGAAAAACTGGGTTTGAATCCGGAACAAAAACAACTTGTCGAAAAGTATTTTAAGAACTTCGTGCGCAATGGGGCCAACTTACCGGAAGACAAAAAAGAAAAGCTGAAAAAGATTGATCAGGACTTGTCTTTACTTGCTCCGAAATTTTCCGAAAATATTTTGAAAGCGACCAATGCTTTTGAACTTTGGATTCAGGACAAAAAAGACCTTGAGGGTCTTCCCGAAGCCACCATCGAGGCCGCGGCACTGGATGCCCTAAATAAAGACAAGCACCGGGCCGGCCAATGGCTTTTCACGTTGCAGGGACCGAGCTTCGTGCCGTTTATGACCTATTCGACCCGACGTGCACTTCGTGAGAAAATGTGGCGTGGCTATGGCTCACGGGCCTTTGACGGCGAATTTTCCAACCAAGAAAATGTTTTAAAGATCGTCCGTCTAAAAGCCGAACGCGCACAGCTTTTAGGATTTAAAACCCACGCTGATTTTGTTCTACAAGAGCGCATGGCGGAAACCCCCTCGACCGTTTTTACTTTTATCGACAAGTTGCTTCTGGCTTCAAAAAAAGCCGCTGAAAATGACGTGAAAGAAGTTCGAGATTTCGCTTCAAAGACCGAGGGTCTGACGGATCTTTCGCCCTGGGACTTTGCCTATTACACCGAAAAGCTGAAAGCCGAGAAGTATTCTTTCAATGACGAAGATCTGCGGCCCTATTTTAAACTCGAGAATGTCATTCAAGGCGTTTTTGATGCCGCTCAAAAATTGTACGGCCTGAAATTTGAAAAACGTTCGGGGGTCCCCGTTTATCATCCCGACGTCGAAGTTTATCAGGTAACGGACGCTGTCACGAAAGAAGACGTGGGCTTATTTTACGCGGACTTTTTTCCGCGCGACACAAAAAGTGGCGGCGCCTGGATGACCAACTACCGCGAGCAGGGCCTGTGGCGTGGGTCGGTGGTTCGTCCGCACGTTTCGATTGTGTGCAATTTTACCAAACCGACGACTTCAAAACCGTCTCTTTTAACTTACGACGAAGTTCGCACCCTGTACCACGAGTTCGGCCATGGACTTCATTCTCTTTTGTCGAAATGCACGTACCGCACTTTATCGGGCACCAACGTGTACTGGGATTTTGTCGAGCTGCCCTCGCAAATCATGGAAAACTGGGTCGCCGAAAAAGAGGGATTGGATCTTTTTGCGAAACATTATCTGACCGGAGAAAAAATTCCGAGCGAACTGGTGGAAAAACTTTTGCGGGCTCAAAAATTCCAGGCGGGCTACGCGTGCTTGCGCCAAGTTAGCTTTGCGATGATGGATATGCTTTGGCACACCGAAGATCCGACTAAAATTACAACCGTCGATGCCTTTGAGCAAAAAGTCATGGCGGAAACCCGAGTTTTTCCGTTCGTCCCGGGTACCAACATGTCCGTGGCCTTTAGTCACATTTTTGCCGGGGGATATTCGGCCGGTTATTATTCTTACAAGTGGGCCGAAGTTCTGGATGCCGACGCTTTTGAATTTTTTAAAGAAAAGGGAATTTTCAGTCCCGAGGTTGCAAAATCATTCAAAGAAAATATTTTAAGCCGCGGCGGAACCGACCATCCCATGAAACTTTACAAAAAATTTCGGGGGCGTGAGCCAGATCCGGAAGCTCTCTTGCGCCGGGACGGATTGACGACATGAACGAGTCTTTAGAAACCAGAGCTCTTAAATTTAAAGGAACACCCTCGGTGGCCTTGGTTTATCGGTCTGAAACCGACAATGCTATTAAGCTTGCGGTGAAATTGACTGCTTGGCTGCACGAACGTGGTCACAAAGTTTTTACGGCTCCCGATCAGAAAGTGATCAAGGGGACCACGTTGATTACGGGTTCGGACTTAAAAAAAGTGGGACTGGTCATCGTTTTGGGTGGCGACGGAAGTTATTTAAGAGCTGCCCGACTTTTGGAAAAAGCGCCGGTTCCGATTTTGGGCGTGAACTTGGGATCGCTGGGTTTTCTGACGCCCGTTCGGGCCGACGATTTATTTACGGCGGTCGAAGCAACCCTGAACGGGAAAATGTTGCTAACCCCGCGGGCGATGTTCGAAGTGGAGTACTTGGTCCAGGGTAAAAAGCTTCGCGCGGTGGCTTTGAATGACGTGGTCATGGAGCGCGGGCGCATGAGCCAACTCATTGTGCTGTCGATGAAACTGGGCCAAGAATTTATAAGCGAGGTCAAAGCCGACGGTTTGATCGTTTCAAGCCCGACGGGTTCAACGGCCTACAACTTGGCGGCCGGCGGTCCCTTGCTGCATCCTTCGGTTCCGGGTTTTGCGGTGACGCCCATTGCGCCCCACAGTTTGACCAGTCGACCCTTTATCGTGCCCGACAACGAAGACCTGTCGTTTCGCATCGGGATTCCAAGCCTGCCCGCAAAGAATCAAAAAATGGAAGCGACCGCTCAGCTGATTATCGACGGACAGTTTGTCACCGATCTGCCCAATGATTCCGAAGTTCGGATCAGACGCTTTGAAAAAAATCACTGGATGGTCCAAGACCCTAAGAAGAATTTCTTCTTTCTTTTGCGAGACAAATTAAAATTCGGAGAAAGAGCCTGATGCACGTCGCGGCTTTGCCGCCGACGCAATGAAGGAGTATTTTAGATGCTATTAGAATTAAAAGTTTCCCAGTTTGCGATCATCGACAATATCCATATTAAATTTGGATCCGGGCTCAATATCATGTCCGGGGAAACCGGCGCCGGAAAATCGGTGTTACTAAAGAGCTTGGGCCTGCTGATGGGTCTCAAGGGTTCGGTCGAAAGTATTCGCACCGGTTTTGATCAAGCCTCGATCGAAGGATCCTTTGATCTGTCGCACCGTAAAGATTTAAAGAAAAAACTAAAAGAGCTCCAAATTCCCGTCGAAGACGATTTGTTTGTCGTTCGGCGGGTGATTAGCGAAGGCAAGTCCCGGGTTTATTTGAACGGGGTGGTTTCAACTTTGAATACTTTAAGAGACTTGGTTGCACCTTTGATTGAGGTTGCTGGTTCCTCGGCCCCGCTCATCGAAATGACCGGACAATTTGAAAATCGAAATTTACTTTCTAAAACTTACCATCTGGACGTTTTGGATCAGTTTGCCGAGGCCATGGATCTGCGTGCGGAATACTCTGGCATTTACGAAGAGTGGTTGGGTACCAAGGCCGAAATTCTAAGCCTGCAGGGCGAATCTCGTAGCCAAAACCAACGCTTGGATTTTTTACGTTACCAACGCGAAGAGATTTCGGCTCTCGATCTAACTCCCGGCGAAGATTTCGACATCGAAAACGAGCTTCGGAAACTGAAAAGCGTGAGTAAGCTTTTGAGTTTTGTATCTTTCGCCGAAGGAGCCCTGGCCGGCGAAGAAACTTCGGTTTCCGAAGCCCTCCATCAAGTTCTGGTGCGCGCCCAAGAGATTCAAACTCTGGATCCCTTGTTGGCGGAGAAAAGTCAAAATTTCGGCCAGGCTAAAACTTTAATCGAGGACGGCTTGTATGAACTGCGAGCCTATATCGCGAAAGTGGAAGGCAATCCCGAACGCTTGGAAGAACTGGAATCCCGCTTAAGTGCCATTCGCAAACTGCAGAAAAAATTTGGGCCGGGGTTGGATGACATCCTTAAAAGTTTAATCGAAATGGAAATCGAGATTTCACGTCTGGAAAATTTAGACGAGCACCTGAAATCTTTGGCCGCCAAAACTCAGACGCTCGAAAAGCAATTGCAAAAAATTGCAGACCTTCTTCACGAGAAGCGCGCGAAGTCTTCTAAAAAACTTGGGGACCAAGTCAACATGGAACTCAAAGATTTGAATATGAAAGGCGTCGTCTTTCACGTCGAAGTGGGCACTCACCCGGAGCTTGGCCCCGCGGGAGCCAGTGATGTCGAATTTCAAACCCAAAGTGCGCCGAGTGAACCCAAGCGTCCCTTGGCCAAAGTGGCCAGCGGCGGTGAGCTCAGTCGAATCTTGCTCTCGCTGAAAAAGGTTACGGGCTCAGGTCCGTATCCGCGCACATTTTTATTTGATGAAGTCGACACCGGAGTTTCCGGACCTACGGCCGAGAAAGTTGGACGCAAACTCAGGAGCATCGGCAAAAATCAGCAGGTTATTTGCGTAACACATTTGCCCCAAGTTGCGGCCTATGCTGATCTTCATTTCCACATCCAAAAGGGCACGAGCCGGTCCGCCAGCATCGCCATGGAAGTCAGTAAGCTATCCAGCAAAGATCGCGTGCAAGAGATCGCTCGCTTGATCTCGGGTGAAAAAGTGACAAAGACCAGCCTGGCCCACGCGGAACAACTTCTTAAAGAAGCGCAGCCCTAAGTTTAATCCTAAAACCATCTCTCAGACTTTGGTCGCATTGTTTTTCCCCGACAGATTGTTCATCCTTAATGAATCGGAGGATTTATGCGCAGACTGTTAACAATCGCGGCCGCTTTCATGACTATTCTTTTATTGGCTTCAGATCCGGCACTGGCTGCGCGGCGCGGGCTCGGTGGTGATCATTCCATCGGCGCGGGTATTATTCTGACCGGCCCGACACAAGAGGACGTGAATTCTTGGGTCTCCAGCCACGCCCTGGCGGGAACTAAAGAACTGGGCTCCGGGTACGAAGTTTTTATTAATTACGAATTTCGATTTACGAGCACCATGTTTGCGCTGCACTTCCGGCCGTCTTACCTGACCCAAAAAGCCTCGGGGGCGGGAATCGATTCGGCTTTGAGCGCGATGACACTGTTCCCGATGCTTCGCCTGTACCCGCTGGAGAATGACTATATCAAATTCTATTTTCAAACCGGCATCGGTGTAGCAAAAATGGATTTGAAACTTTCCAACGCCGCAACTTTAGGATCCGGAACTTACACGGCCACCGAATTTGGTGCGATGGCCGGGTTGGGAGCCTCTTTCTGTATAACCTCTTCGTCTTGCATCGGCGTCGAAGGCAATTTTCGCTACTTGCCCATGAATCGAGTCACGGGCTCCGGAACAGCTCTCGGTGGAAATATCAGCCAGTTCAACGGCGAGCTTGAACAGAACAGCGAAGACTTGGCTGTCACTCTGAGCGGAATCCAGGGCGCACTCACTTATCAATACGCGTTTTAAACGACCGCCGCAGAGCCTTTGGCAAATTGTTCTTCGGTCGAGCCCTTCAGGGCTCCGGTCGAAGCTTTGCCTTCCATGATGGTTTGTAACACCTGATCGAAATAACCGGTGCCGACCTCTTGCTGATGCTTAACGGCCGTGTAGCCGTGAGAGGCATCTTGAAATTCGCGCTCCTGCAATCCCACGTACGCGGTCATTCCCCGGGCGACGTAGTCACGGGCCATATCAAAGGTGTGATAATTTATCAAATGCCAGCCGGCGAGGGTGATGAATTGGAATCGATATCCCAAAGCACCGAGGGTTTTTTGGAAGTCCGCGATTTCTTTGTCCGACAAATGCAGTTTCCAGTTAAACGAAGGCGAACAATTGTAGGCCAAAAGTTTCCCCGGAAATTTTTCGTGAATGGCTTGGGCAAATTTGGTGGCTTCTTCCATATCCGGAGTTGAAGTTTCAAACCACAGCACATCCGCCCACGGCGCGTAAGCCAGCGAACGGGCAATCGCGTATTCCAGTCCCCCCTTGATGTGGTAATAACCTTCGGGAGTGCGTTCGCCCGTCATGTAGGGACGATCCGCCGGATCGATGTCCGAGGTCATCAGATTGGCACTCAGGGCATCGGTGCGAGCGATGATGACGGTGGAAACTTCGCAAACATCTGCGGCCAATCGCGCTGATTGCAGGGTACGAACAAAATTTTGCGTCGGTACCAAAACTTTTCCTGCCAAATGCCCACATTTTTTTTCTGCGGCCAATTGATCCTCAAAGTGAACTCCCGCGGCGCCGGCTTCGATCATCGATTTCATTAACTCGAAAGCATGCAAAGGACCACCGAACCCCGCTTCGGCATCGGCGACGATGGGTGCGTACCATTGACGACCCAAGCCTTTTTTTCCTGCGGCTCGTTCAACTTGATCGGCCCGTTGAAACGCGTTGTTGATTCGTTTCACCACGCTAGGGACCGAATTGGACGGATACAAACTTTGATCTGGATAGGTCTGACCCGACAGATTGTTGTCGGCGGCCACTTGCCAGCCCGACAGGTAAATCGATTGCAATCCCCCCTTAACCATTTGAACGGCCTGCGCTCCGGTTAGGGCCCCGAACGTATTCAAATAACCCGGCTCGTTTAACAAACTCCAAAGACGATCGGCACCTGCTTTTGCGATGGAGTGATCAATCGCAAGGGAGGTCTGAAGTTTTTCAACATCGGCGGTGGTGTAGCTGCGCTTGATTCCTTGCCAGCGAGGGTGGGTGGACCAATTTGTTTTTTCGGTTAGTTCAGGGCTGTGTGACATGCGTCTCCTTCGATGGTTTGTAATTGATTAAAGTTTCAGATTTAAGATCATTGATTTCGTTCAGCATTTTGCAGCCTTCCAGGGTTATGAATTCTGGAAATTCTTGGGCCAAACACAAGGTCTCAAGGAAAGGCGCACAAAAATTAATATGGCTTAATTCAATTTCGGAGGCTTCCTCGTTAATCCACTTTTTCAGTAACTTTTCGGTGAATGGAAAATCCCCGAGCGGAACTTGAAATTTCACCCACTGCCAAAGCTGGCTGCGAGAAATTTCGGCGGTGGCCATGTCTTCCATTAGATTTTCGATGCCCACGGCGCCCCGGCCACTCATCCAGTGACATAAATAAATCAAACTGCTTCGGATATTTTTTCGAACCCCGGCCAGGGTCACACCCGCTCCCGGAATCTTGAGCGACAACAACTCTGCGGGATCTAGCAAAGTTAAATCTAAAGAGTCTTTTTGATGGGGTCGGCCATTTAAAATCAGGTCCAATTCTTTGCGAGCGACCTCGATCAAGCCGGGGTGGGCCACCCACGTGCCGTCAAAACCCAGTTTGGCTTCTCTGGTTTTGTCCGCCGCGACTTTTTCAAAGGCTTGGGCGGTCACTTCGGGCTCGGCACGGTTCGGGATAAAAGCCGACATCCCTCCGATGGCGTGGGCGCCCCGACGGTGGCAGGTCTGCACCAATCGACGAGCATAGGCCGACATAAATCCGGTGGCCATCGTCACTTGATCTCGATCCGGCAAAACAAAGTCCGCGTGGGTATGAAACTTTTTGATCAGACTAAAAATATAATCCCATCGTCCCGCATTCAATCCCGAGGCATGATCCCTGAGTTCAAATAAGATTTCATCCATCTCAAAGGCCGCCGGAATTGTCTCGATTAAAACGGTGGCTCGCACGGTGCCCCGGGGGACCGCAAAGTATCTTTGAGCATAAAGAAAGACGTCATTCCACCACCGGGCCTCGAGATGGCTTTCTAATTTTGCCAAATAGAAATAAGGACCCGTGCGGTGATCGAGCAATTCTTGAATGTTGTGAAAGAAATAAAGCCCAAAATCAAAAAGACTGGCAGAAATGGGTGCCCCATCGATGACCAAATGATCTTCGGTCAAATGAAGTCCCCGCGGACGAACGACCAAAGTCGCGGTCTTTTCATTCAGAGTGTAAGTTTTTTCTTCGGTTTGCAGGCTCAGGGTTTTTCGTACTGCGGCCGCCAAAGATTTTTGTCCCTCGAGAATATTTTCCCAGGTCGGCGCCAGAGCATCTTCAAAATCAGCCATAAAAACTTGGGCGCCCGAGTTCAAAGCGTTGATGATCATTGTCCGCTCAGCGGGTCCGGTGATCTCGACCCGACGATCTTCCAGATCGCTGGGTGCCGGAGCGACCTGCCAAGTTAGATCTTGGCGCAGAGATTCGGTTTCAGGTAACAAATGTAAAGCCGACGGATCTTTTTTCAAAAAATCTTGTCGAATGTGACGAGCTTTAATCAGGTCCCGACGACGCCCCTCGAACTCCTGACTCAGGCACCGAAGAAACTGAAACGAGCTCGGGGTCACTATTTCACGTTGAAGCGAATGAATTGATGTCATGCGGAGTGAAGATGAAAAAAAAAACGATTCTTGTCACGATCCATTTTTTCGGGACATCGTTCCTAGAGTGCTTGCTCTGGAAATACCTAGAGCTGCCACTCTAAAACGAGACTTGTCAGACCGAAAAAGCTTCTTTAGGCTGAGGGTATAAAGGAGATCTAAATGATCCAAGCCCTCTTGCTGATTTTGATCATGTCCCTCACTTTTCCGGCCAGTGCGCTAACCCACAAAGAATGTGTGGAAATCTTAACGACCGAAACGAAATTTTGTCGCGAGCACATTCGCGGCGACGACCAGGATATTCAGTTTGCAATCTGCATGTACAAACAACTTCAATTGAAAGACTCGAAATCTTGCGATCAGTTTTACAAAGAACAGTGTTCGGAAGCCGGGAATTTCAAAATCAAATGCAAAACCACAAAAGAAATGTTGGAAAAAGCTCCCGCGCCGGCAAAGCCCAAGGCAATTCGTTAATTGAGATCGACCCACTTAAAATCTTGGGTTTGTTCTCGGGAAGTAATGTTCAAAACACGGGCTCGATCAAACCAGGAGCCCAAGTTAAAACTTCGAACTTCTCGGTCTCCGACCTGAAACTGGTATTCGTCCCGCACGTGCATGTGACCCGTAACGATAAAGTCAAATCCCCGCTCCGCAAAACTTCGGTGGGCGTGATCCCGAATCATCACGCGCAGTTCTTCGACTTTGTCTTGGCGGGCTTGCCCGCTGAAACGACGACTCAATTGACTGGCGCGCACACCAATTTGGTTCCACAGGTAACCGGGAACTTTGTAGGCCAGTTTTTCAAGAAGCTCCAGCCGCAGAAACGCGCGCAACCGCAAATAGGCCTTGTCTTGTAAATTGATCAGATCCCCGTGTTCGACGCGAACCAGAATCCCTTGAAGATCAAAGTATTCACTCCCGGCGTGGCAGGGAATACCGTAACGCTCTTCCCAAAACTTTTTAACGTGAACGTCGTGGTTGCCCTCAAAATACTGAACATTGACGCCCTTTTCTTTAAGGGCGGAAATTAAATCAATGATTGGTTTAAATTTTTCGTAAAAAAAATCATGGTCCCCGATCCAAAGATCGAAGATATCGCCCATCAAAAACAGATGGGTGCAGGGATGGACTCCCTGATCAAGATCCGATAAAAAACGCAGCAGGGTATTCCCGCTCCGTTCGTTAATGTCTTTAAGATGCAGGTCCGATAGAAACCAGCCTGAGATTTCCGAACTCATAAGAACTATATTTTCGAGTTGGGATCAATGCCTTGGCGCTTACGGATAAACGCGGGCACTTCCAGATTCTGCCCAGAAAATGGCGAGCTCAGAACTTCGCGGGCCATGCGACGAGCTTCTTCCAAAGTGGGTTGGTCCTGATGTTCCATATTTAATGAAAGCTGCTCTGGGTTCGAATGTTTCTTTTGAATTTCTTGACCCTCTCGAAAGGCTCGAGCTTTGGCGATCAACATGTCCCGCGCGGTAATCACGGAGCCAAATAAAGGATTATCCAAAGGCTGCTCCACCCGGGGCGGAGGTTCAGGTGTTGGAGGAGCCTGGTATTCCGGAATTTCGGGGATGGGCGGCAAAGCGGACATTGCAGTTTGGTTGGACGCGTTCGAATTGTGCAAACTGAAATTGCTCAGCGACACATCCATATTTTGGGGCGGACTCACTGACGGGATTGGCGGCAACTCGGTGCGCGCCGCTTGCGAGTTCAAGAACTCTTGCATGCGCGACATGGAATCGCCTTGGATTTTCATTTCCGGATCTTGAAATCCGGTCGCGATCACGGTCACACGCACTTCTTCTTTCATCGTTTCGTCGATAACCGCACCAAAAATAATTTCGGCATCTTCCGCAGCGGCCTCGGTCACCAAGGTCGAAGCTTCGTTCACTTCGTAAAGAGACAGATCAGGTCCCCCGGTGACGTTAATAATAATTCCGGTGGCTCCATTGATGCGAATATTTTCGAGCAGCGGCGAAGAGATTGCGGCCGTTGCGGCTTGGACCGCGCGGTTGTCGCCCTTGGCGTAACCGGTGCCCATCAAGGCCATACCCTTGGCTTGCATGACCGTACGGATGTCCGCAAAATCCAAATTGATCAGACCGCGGATATTAATCAGGTCCGAGATTCCTTTGACGGCTTGCAGGAGCACTTCGTCGGCTTTTTTAAAGGTCTCAATCAACGGCGTTTTGTCGCCGGAAATCGAAAGCAGTTTTTGATTAGGGATCACGATCAAAGTGTCGACGTTGTCTTTTAATTCTTGCAGACCTGTTTCGGCGTGTTTCGAGCGTTTCTTACCTTCGAAGGTAAAAGGGCGAGTCACAACACCAATGGTGAGCGCTCCCAGTTCGCGAGCAATTTTCGCGACGATCGGTGCGCCGCCCGTGCCCGTACCGCCACCCATTCCTGCGGTAACGAAAACCATGTCGGCGCCTTCGAGTTTTTCGACGATGTCGTTGTAACTTTCGATCGCGGCCCTGCGACCCACATCAGGATTGGCTCCCGCGCCCAGTCCCTTGGTTAGATCCGCGCCCAGTTGGATTTTCACAATCGCTTTGTTGTGGTTCAACGCTTGCTTATCGGTGTTGGCGACGATGAATTCAACGCCGTTCATGTGAGATTCGATCATGGTGGAAACAGCGTTGCTTCCGCCACCACCGACTCCGACAACTTTGATATTGGCACCAATATTAATATTTTCTTCTAATTCAAACATTTTATCCTCCATGCTACTTAAAACTATCGAATGCAGCTTTGCGGGAGGCCTCTCGGAGGCCGACCCTATATTCAGAAGAGCCCGTCAAAAAAATCTTTCACTTTATTATTCCAAGAAAATCCAAACATCGATTTGGTTTTCTCTCCCACAGCTTGGCTGACCGACACTGGGACGGCGTCGGTGTAACCCTTTTGCGACAACCCAAACAAAAGCAGCCCCACCGACGTTGAAAACGCGGGAGACTTCACCACTTCCGTCAGGCCGCCCACTTTTCCGGGCAAACCACGACGAACGGGAATATCAAAAAGATACTCGGCCATTTCTAAAAGTCCCTCGAGCTGACTGGTTCCCCCGGTCAGGACGACTCCGGACCCTAAAACCGGCAACAAGCCACTGAGTTTTAAATCCTGGTGAATCAACTGCAGAACTTCTTCCGCGCGGGGCTCGATCACTTCGACCAGATCTCGGCGCATGACGGTTCGAGATTTCCTGCCGCCGACGCCTTCGACTTCGACCATTTCTTCGCCCGGAACGCGCGTCGAAATCGCCGATCCGTATTTTTTCTTAAGTTCTTCGGCCGAGAACTGAGGCGTGCGCAAACCAATCGCAATGTCGTGCGTGAAATGCTGTCCGCCCACGGGGATCAAAGAAGTGTGCGCCACGCTGCCGTTGACGTAATAGATTAAATTGCAGCAACCGCCGCCCATATCCACGACGCAAACACCAAGGGCTTTTTCATCTTCACTCAGCACGGACATTGCCGTCGCCAAAGGCTCCAGCACCAGACCCGCCGAGCGCAAACCCGCTTTTTCGACGCACTTCAAGTTATTCGCTAAGGCCGCTTGGCTTCCCGTAACAATATGGACGTTGGATTCCAAACGAATGCCCGACATGCCGATGGGATCTAAAATTCCATCGTGGCCATCGACTTTGTATTCTCGAGGGATAACGTGCAGAACCGTACGATCATTAGGGACCGCAATGGCTTTTGCGGCTTCGATGACCCGTTGAATATCGCTGTTGGTTACTTCTTTGTTTTTGATCGCGACCATTCCCTTGGAATCAAAAGAATGAATATGAATACCCGAAACGCCCAACCAGACTTCATTTATTTTGTAACCCGACATTAGCTCGGCTTCTTCGCGAGCCCGGCGGATCGAATCGGTCGTGGCCTCGATATTAACGACCATACCCTGACGAATGCCAG
>JAYUPS010000234.1:0-3132 GCA_043759945.1 Bdellovibrio sp. | reverse complement strand
CCCCACCAATCCGCTTTCCAATCGCGAGTGTCTGGAGCGGGGCGTGTTTGCGATGGTAAATGAATGTTCGTTGGCACTTCTTGAAGACCGCATCGTCGAGACCCCGCACGAAGTGGATCTGGCCATGATCATGGGAACGGGCTTTCCCCCTTTCCGCGGCGGTTTACTAAAATACGCGGACTCGATCGGTTCGACCTACATCGTGGATCAATTGGAAGTCTATGCCTCTAAGAATGCGGCCCGTTTAAAACCGGCGACGCCTTTACGTAATTTGGCGAAGAACGGCCGAAAATTCTACAGCTAGGGTCTGGGCGCCAAAGTTGGATTTATAAAAGTTGAACTTATAAATGCTTTATTTTTGCACCTCCGTAACTCCGCAGCTTTTAGGCTGCACAGTTACGGAGGTCGATTTCTGGCTTGATTTACACTCCAGAAGTCTTCGGCAGTGAATTTGTTTTTTTCGGCTTCGCTCGCGCTCGCGAACACAAATGCGCCGGCGAAAAAAACAGAAAAAATAGTGTTCACGCAGACGGCCCGAGTGCCGGACTGGCTAAAGTTAAAATCGAAGTTTTAAAGTAATCTTTTCGAAAGTCGCTTCAGGGCTATTTCAAAGTCTCGGACCATTTTTTGGTCGCGATTTTAGCTTCGGCCAGAAGTGTCTCGATATCTTTGAGTTCTTTCTCAAAATTGGATTGATCCTTTGTTGCATTTCCCGTGTCTTGCCGCACAGAAATCTTTAAAACCTGTTCCAATTGGGATTCCACTTGCGCCCAGGGTTCCGCCAGCCATTTTTTTGTATCCAGATCCATTTTTAAATCTAAGTTTTGAATTCGCGTGTAGTTGGCCGGAGCGTTCAGCCCCCGAGTTTTGACGTAAAGTGCGCTCGCAAAGGGTTGATCCAAAATCCAATCCACAAAACGTTGAGACTCGATGAGCAGTTGAGCGTCACCAGAGCCCGTTAAATCGCGCGACAAATGGCGTTCGCCGATCATCACGGCTCGCAAAAAATAAGCACGGAGCATGATAAAATTTAAGGCGGCCTCGCGGTAGTACTGCGAGGGTGCTTGAATGTAAGTAAGTACAATTTCTTCGATTTTTGCTTGAGGTGCCTGTCCCGCGATGGCCGACAAAGCCTGCAGATATTGAAAACGCTCGACCAAGTCTTCGTATTTTTCATCCGAGGTCAAAGGCACTTCGTTGCCGTTAACATCAAATTTTGGCAGACGCTCGATTTTGTCGATGCGGGTTAACCATAAACTAGTTAAAGCCACCAATTCCGAAGACAGGGCCTTGTCTCCAAAAACCTTGGCCGACGGCATAAGTCCTGTCGGAACCGGATACAGTTGCGAGCGAACTTCGGGAGACAGCATGTTTTTTTGGGACTCGTTCAAAGTCGCCAGACGCAGACCTTCGGACGTCTTTTCTAAGTTTTTATTGGTCTCTTTCATGCGCTCCGGAATTTTTTCAGCACCCTCCAAAGCACTTTGCAATTTTCCGCAACCCAGACCCGCTAAAAAAACGACGAAGAACAAACCTAAAATTCGTAAAAACATGTCAACCTCCCCCGAGAAATTAAACTCACTAGAAAACTACTTTCCGGCGATGCAATCCGCTTTAAATGATGCGACGCCTTTGTCGGCGGGAATTCCCAACCAAATGGCAATCATGTCCCGTGAAAAACCAGCGGGGCCTTGGATTTCAGTCACAAGTCCATTTTGGTTTTCGTAAAATAAAGTTTCAGTTCCGTCCGCATTCTTTCGAATCGCCGCAAACATTGTTCCACCGTTGCTGATGTCTCCACCGCCTTGAACCGCTCCGACCAAAGCTTTGATGTGGGGCAAGTTCATGTCGATTTTATTCGATGCAAGTCCATCACGGAAAGACTTAGTGAGCGTGCTACCGTCGACATTGCGAAGCATGGTGTAATGAAAAACGATCGTGTTTGAAAGATTCAAAGAGTCGATGGCCTGGGCTTCATTGCGAACAAACTTGGAAGCGTCGGTCGCTAAAATTTGACCAACATAGGCTTTCACTTTTGCCACCAAGATCGGTTTCCAGCGAAGCGCTGCACAGATGGGCTGGAGCGCAATGGCTTGGCCTTGAAGATTCACCGTACCGCCGGCTGCGGCGACAACGCCTTCGACCTGTTTGGCACTGGGTTGCAGAGTTAAAAGACTTCCGTGGGCAGCGCCCGCGATTGTGAGCAGTAATCCGACCAGTATTCCGAGAGTGACTGATTTCATAATGAAACCTCCTTATTTTGGTTTGGTCGTAAGAGATCAAAGAAGTGATGTCAAAATTATTTAGCTTCGACGTTTCGTGCGGTTTAGATCTTACATTTCAACTCGGCTATAGAGCCGTACAGGGTTTTGGGGTCTAGAACTGTTTATAGAAAATGCAGGTGTGGTCGAGTTTCGGCTTATGTTTCAAAATGAGACAGCGCCAATTTAAAAATCCCATTCATCTGCATTCTGGGGCTCCTAAATAAACATTATGGGCATCATCTTTGCGATACCAGATAACGAGGTGTCCATGCTCCCAACTCTGAAAACAAGTCTTCAAAAATCCACCTTGATCCTGTTTGTGGCGGTCTCAGTGCTCGGCTGTTCAAAAAGCAGAGATGATTCTCAACCGCTGCAGGGGCGCATTTCCTCGCGCGGTGTTTATGCACCCTTTGCGCCCCAGATTGATCCCGTAACCAAGCAGTCGGTGCCGGTGCTCACGTCTTATGTAGTGGGAGCTGAGCCTGATTCCGCGACTTATCAAGCGATGATCAAAAATTTGGTGGCTCCGCAAATTGAATCCCAGTTTGTTGGTAACGTTGACTCGAGCACCGGAGTGGTGATGGAAGCTTTTATTACGCTCGACAAAACCAACGGAACCATAATTCTCTCGAAGTCTCGGGTTGTTTTGCAAATCGTCGATCAATTCACGGGCGCGCAAGATGTAAATTCCGGGCAAGTGATTCCACCGATCACGATGGTGGTTCCGGGTTCTTCGGGGACCCACACCTCAGGCCAGGTGCGCATGACTTTTAGTGATTGCGTCGGTCAAGTGGAAATCCAAGGGGCCGTTTCTGGACAAAATTTTCAAGGAAATGTTTTCTTCACCAATTCCCGCAAAGCCGACTGC
>JAYUPS010000233.1:0-3156 GCA_043759945.1 Bdellovibrio sp. | reverse complement strand
TCCCGATTCACCCACGATCCCGACGGTTTCGCCCTGGTGGATATCATAAGAAACACCGTTCACCGCGCGGAAGGGGCCCAGCTTTGTGGTGAATGTGGTTTCTAGATTGCGAACTTGTAATACCGGCGTCAATAAGCCCCCTGCACGGTCGTTTGGATCTGCACATTGATCAGCTCAATAACCACCCGTGGTGAGAATTCATAACAGGGGGAAATTTAAAAATCAAAGGACTTTATGGAGTTTTAACTCGGTCCAATTCTTTGTGCAGTCCGTGTTTGGTCTTTTGCAAAGCCGAAGTGATCGTGTTGCTCAAAATAGTTCCCATAACTCCCGCGATTTTTTCCGACAAAGGAATCTTTTTCTCGAATGAGATTTCAAAGATATGGGATTTATTTTTGAACTTTTCGAGCAAGTAATCATCCGAGGTTTGCAAGCCATCGATAAGTTTTAAGTCCAAAGCATCCTGACCGTACCAGTATTCCCCGGTGGCCACTTTTATCATGTCGATTTGTGGCCGGTATTTCTGAACAAAACTTTTGAATAAAACATGGGTTTGTTCAAGCTGTTCTTGAAATTTCTCTTCGCCTTTTGGGGTAATTTCGCCCAAAATGCTGACGGTTCTTTTGAATTCTCCGGCCGTGTATTCTTTAAAATCGACGTCGTTCTTTTTTAGTAGGCGATTGAAATTTGGAACTTGGGCCACAACCCCGATGGAACCCACGATAGCAAAAGGGGCCGCTAAAATCTTTTGCGCCACCACGGCCATCAAATACCCGCCACTGGCCGCCACCACATCAACACAGACCGTAAGAGGGATTTCACTTTCTCGAAGTCGGAGCAACTGAGAGGCTGCTAACCCATAGGTGCTTACCATTCCGCCGGGAGATTCGACGATGGCCACCACTTCATCGGCTTTCTTTGCCACCTGCAGGATCGCCGTGATTTCCTCGCGCAGGCCTTCGACTTGGCTGGCTTTGACGTCTCCGTCAAAGCGCAGGACGTAAGTTTTCCCAACCACCGACGAGACCAAGGCTTGCTTTTCTTCTTTTTTAAGTTTTTTGCGTTCGGCTTTGATTTCTTTTTTTGTTGAGACAAATTGCAGTAGCGATAGTCTCAAAGACTGCAACTTTTCGTGCAATGGAGTTACTTCCATTTCGGGATGAATCGAACCCCGGGCAATAAGAAGTGCGATCATGAGAAATAACGCACCTAGACTAACAACAACGATCAAGGCTTTGCCGGCAAAAATCAAAACTTCCATAAGCGACCGTCTAGGCGAGGATCCGTCCAACGTCGAGTGAAATCAGCGGTCGCGCGAAATCAACTCAAAAAAGATGAATTGTCCCGAGGGTCCGACCATAATGAAGAGGTGAATTTTCATGCATTTTTGATTTTTATTATTCTGGTTTGTTCCGGTCTTTTTCCTGCGCAGGCGCAGCGAATTGTTAACACCGAAGATGAAAAAATACGGTTGCAGGGATGGGATGAATACTTGCGGGAAAAAGCCCGCTTTGAGCGCGAGCGCATGTCGGATCGTCGAGAACTTGGGAAAGATGACCGAGCCTGGGAGAAATTAAAAGCCGAAGATTTGGTGAAATACCGAAAGCTTAAAATTCAGCGGAAAAAGGAACATGATGATTCTGGCGCCGAATACCAAAAAGACTTTGCCCTGAAGCAAAAAGAAGCCGAAAACTTTCAAAGACAGCTCGACAAATTTTTAGATACTCGACGCCAGATTCGAACGCGGTCAAAATCCTCCGTTAAGCTGACTGAAGAAGTAGAGCTTGGGCTGCTCGAAGAACGCGAGCGTTTTGAATGGGAAAAGCGAAATCTTTTGGATCCGAAGGGCACCGGAGGGGGAAAGCGATCGGCCGCGCCAAGTCCCCGAGTTTTTCCAGGCAACTCAAATCCACCGACGTGGGATGCTGGGCAAGTGCCTCCACCTCCGCCACCACCCCAAGGTTTTCCCGCACCCGAATTTGAGCTGGATGTGCCACCACCACCACCACCGCCGCCGGTGCCAGAATTTTCCGAAGGATTTGGGGACGTGCCTCCACCTCCACCGCCCGGAGGCTTCGATGAACAGGTGCCCCCGCCGCTTTTTGAGGAAGATTTTTAATAGTCTTTTTATTTGAGGATCTCTTGCAGAGTCAGTCCGGTGGTTTTTGTAATTCCACGGAATAAATAAAACAAAATACCCATCAGGATCAGGACGGACGGAATGAAAATGACGCCCATTCCGACCGAGGTCATCTGGGCGATTTGCTCGTTCAGTAGAACGGATCGCTGCTCAGTCGACAGACCCGGATCGAGCGGCAGGAAAATCCGAAGGGCGAGCCAAAAATTTAGAATCGCACTGATGGCAAAAGATCCTGCCAATAAAAAAGTTGCATTTTTTAGGAGCCTTAAAAATTCAGATTCTCGTTGCAGAGCTTTTAATTTTTCATCCACCAGGGGCCAATTCATCGCCTGAGGATTAAGAACGAGTGTGCGAATAAAAGGCTTTTCGGTGAACGCACTGCCTGCGACAAAAAGACCAATCAAAGCCGGAAATGCGGCTTCTTTAATTGCAAACCAAATTCCCCCTAGGCCGGTCAGGGCCAAGCTTCCGGTCACCCCGACGTTGAGCAGGCCCAAAATCGACAAAAAATTCACTTTGCGTCGTTTGATGACGTCATACAGGCCGTAAGAAGCCGGAAAGGCCAGAGCAATCAGAAGGGCCGGAAAAGCACCAAAGTGGGCCGAGCCCTTGTTTAAAATCAGAACCGGAAGAACGATATTAAAAAGCAAATTTAAAAATGCATTTTCCGGCGATTTGGCTTTTGTCAAAAGGAGCCTACCCAGCGGATTCCATCCAATTCGCGATCGAATTCATCTTGAGCGGTCCACGGGCTTTTCCAAAGTTTCCAAGACTGATCTGGTTTAGCGTAGAGATTCGCATCTTGAACTTCAGATTCAGTTATCTCTAAGGCAAGCAGGCTTTTTTCAAAGATGTGCCTTTGCCGGGTTTGCAGCTGGCTCGCCGCCGTATCATACAAACGATTTAAATTGGGGTTGTGGCCGCCTTTTTGAGCAAGTAAAAATTGGCTGGAACCCTTGGGCACGGTCTTCCAGTGAGCAAGGGCTCCACGGGCCATGGTGGCTCCATCGTGGGAG
>JAYUPS010000232.1:0-8134 GCA_043759945.1 Bdellovibrio sp. | reverse complement strand
ACCGGCGGTCACGTTTTGCTCGAAGGGGTTCCCGGTCTTGCAAAAACTTTGACCATCTCGAGCATTTCGAGCGCGATAAGTCTCGCGTTTCAGCGGATTCAATTTACGCCGGATTTGCTGCCGACCGATTTGATCGGCACCATGATTTTTAATCCCAAGACCGGAGATTTCACCGCCAAACAAGGCCCGATCTTCACCAACATCGTTTTAGCCGATGAGATCAACCGAGCCCCGGCAAAAGTGCAATCCGCGTTACTTGAGGCCATGGCCGAAAAACAGGTCACGATTGGCGAAGTTTCCTACAAACTGGAAAATCCGTTTTTAGTCTTGGCTACGCAAAATCCCTTGGAGCAAGAGGGAACCTATCCGCTGCCGGAAGCCCAGATGGATCGTTTCATGTTCAAAGTGCACGTGGATTATCCGACGAAATCCGAAGAAATTGAAATCGTGAACCGCATGGCAAAAAACGAAAAACCAAAAATCCAAGCCGTGATCACCAAAGAAGAATTGCTGCGGGCTTCAGACCGAGTGGATCAAATTTACGTCGATCAAAAAGTGCGAAACTACATCGTTGAAATCGTGATGGCTTCGCGAAAACCCGCGGACTATGGATTGTCGCAAGTATCGCATTTAATTTCGGTGGGCGGATCGCCGCGAGCTTCCATTGCACTCATTCGAGCGGCCAAAGCTCATGCTTTTATTCGCGCGCGCGGGTACGTGACGGCCGAAGATGTGAAAGCCGTGGCTTACAACGTGCTTCGCCATCGGCTGCTGTTAACTTACGAAGCGGAAGCCGAAAATATCAAATCCGAACAAGTCATCAAAGAGATCTTAAGTCATATCGAAGTTCCCTAGGCGTTCTCCAAAAACCCAAGAGGTTCGCATCATGGTCCCGGTGGAGGTTCTCAAGAAGGTCAAACTTCTCGAAATTAAAACCAGAAAACTTGTCACCAACTTGTTTGCTGGCGAGTACCATACGGCCTTCAAGGGTCAGGGCATGACATTTTCTGATTTCCGAGAGTACGTGCCCGGCGATGACGTGCGCACGATCAGTTGGCCGCTCACCGCGCGCACTGGAAAAACTTATATTAAAAAATTTGACGAAGAACGCGAGCTCACGGTTTTTTTAGTCGTCGATATTTCTCAGAGCACCGATTTTGGATCCAAAGGTTTATTTAAGGGCGAAGCCATGACCCATTTGGCGGCACTGCTGGCTTTTAGCGCCGTCCGAAACAAAGACCAGGTGGGTTTGATGCTTTTTTCCGACGTGGTGGAACACTACGTCCCCCCGGGCAAAGGACGCGCTCACGTCCAGCGCATATTGCGGGACATGTATTTTTACAAACCGCGCAGCCGAAAAACAAAAATCTCGGCGGCCTGCGCGCATCTGTTGGGAGTTCTAAAAAAGCGCTCGGTTATCTTTCTGCTGAGCGACTTTTTAGACGAGGGTTTCGAGCAACCCCTGCGCTTACTGTCCCGCAAACATGATGTCATCGCGGGCGTGGTTCGGGACCGCGCCGAAACCGAGCTTCCCGACGTCGGCTTACTGGAAATTCAAGATCCCGAATCCGGAGAGATCATGACGGTTGACACCTCGTCGCTTGTTTTTCGCCAAGCCCTGGCGTTTGAATCCAACAGGCAATTGGAACTGCGGGATAAAATGCTGAAAAAAGCGCAAGTGGATCGCATCGAAATTGATTCCAGCGCTGACTACGTGGACGCGCTGATTGGATTTTTCAATCGGCGAAAGGGTTAGCGATGGCTGAGTTAAATTGCCGTACCGAGCTTTTGGAGGGCAAGCCACTGACCGTCGGGGATCGTTTCACTTGGGCCTGCGAGGGCGCGGTTCCCAATTTTGATTTTACGAATGTAGAACTGCGTTTGGAAGAGGCCGACAAATACAAACTGAAACTTTTCGGTGTTCAAAAATCAGAGCAGGGAGCGCTTTTAATCGATACGACCAGCTACATGGTTGGCGATCACACCCTAAAAGCCGTGCAATTGGTGGATCTTGAAAATTCTATTTTGCTGGGAGACTTAAAATTCCAGGTGTCCAGTGTGCAAGATCCCAAAGAGCCGGTGCAGGAGCCCTTTGGCCCGATGGGTCCGCAGCGATTTTTCCCGACACTTTTTTTTGGCCTTTTGGTGACCGCGCTCATTTTATTTTTGATTCCGATTTTTTTGGGGGTGATCCAGCGCCGTCGCCGTCGAAAATTAATGGAAACTTTGGACTCAAAATCGTTTCAATACGCCGCTTTTCCGGAATTACACAGGGAGCTAAGAGCCTTGGAGCGGCAGCATCTCTTCTTGGCCGACCACCGCACCGAAGGTTCCGAAGACGAAAAGAAAATTTCTTTCGAAACGATGAAGTCCGCATTCCGAGTTTATTTAAGCCGACAGTACCGTATTCCGGCTTTTAATTGGCGCTCGGCGGCGATCCTAAAAGCCCTATTTCGTGAAACCAACCTGCGCCCCGAAGCGCTCAAAGAAGTTGCCGTCACATTGCGCGAGATCGAGCGCGCCGAAAAAGATTCGTCGAAGCAAACTTCGATGGACTTATTTCAGCTTTTAAAAATGATTAAGAACACCTCTGAAGTTATTGAAAAAGAGGGCCGCCGTGCTTGAGAGCTCGAGCTTTTCTTTTCAAGATTTTTGGGTGTTCCTGGGCTTCCTACCCTTGGCGGCCGCTTTGTTTTATTGGTTTATTCAACGCCGTAAGAAAATTGCATCTTTGCAGTTTTCGTCGTTGAAACTGGTTTCTAGCGTTTCGCCGTCCTTGCGTGCTCGACTGATTCATTTGCCCTTGGGGCTCAAAGTGTTGGGGCTTATTTTTCTGTTGTTCGCGCTGGCGCGGCCCCAGGTCTCAAGCACCCTGATCCAAAGAAACGTCGAGGGCATCGACATTATGATCGCGCTGGATATTTCGGATTCCATGCTCATCGAAGACATGAAGCCCTTCAACCGCATGGAAGCGGCCAAAGAGACCATCGAAAATTTTGTGAAGGGCCGCACTTCGGATCGCATTGGGCTTGTCATTTTTGCCGGGGAATCATTTACGCTTATGCCGCTGACGCTCGACTATGATCTGTTAGTTTCTCGGGTTAAAGAAATTGCCACCGCACAAAAAGCCCGTATTAAAGACGGCACGGCCATCGGCGTGGCCTTGGCCAATGCCTCGGGGCGCTTGAAAGAATCCACGGCAAAAAATCGTGTAATGATTTTTCTGACCGACGGGGAAAACAACTCGGGAACAATCGATCCAGAAACGGCCCTCGCGATCGCTAAGGGCTACGGTCTAAAAATTTATTCCATCGGTATCGGAAAAGATGGACCGACCAAGATTCCAGTTTATTCGCAAGACATGTTTGGCAGAAAAATTAAAACTTATCAGCCGTTTGAAAGCACCGTAAACGATGATCTGTTGGGTCGCATGGCGAGCGACACCGGCGGAAAGTATTACCGCGCTTCACGCGAAGATTCGCTGACGGGGGTCTTCGAAGACATCGATAAGTTAGAAAAAACCAAAGTCGAAGTAAATAAATACACCCAGTACGATGAAAAATTCCAGAAATGGCTTGTCTGGGCTCTGTCCAGTTATTTACTGGGTTGGCTATTGGGCCAAACGATTCTGCGGAGGGTGCCATGAGGTTTCAATCCGCACATATACTTTACTATCTTTTCTTAATTCCAGTCGCTCTGGGATTTGCATGGTTTTGGTCACGGCAAGTTCGCCGCGCGCTGGAAAAAAGTTTTGGCGAACGTTTGACGCCCTTTTTGACCTCGAGCGTTTCGGTGGTGAAGCGTCGTTGGAAGAATGCTTTGCAGGCTCTGTGCGTGGCGATGATGATTTTTGCGCTGGCCCGGCCCCAATCGGGTCAGAGCAAGTCAGAAATAAAATCTCAAGGCGTCGAGCTGATGTTTTTGGTCGACGTATCCGACAGTATGTTGGCGGAAGATCTAAAGCCCAACCGTTTGGAACAGGCGAAAATCGAACTTGGAAAATTGATTGAAAAATTGCCGGGGAATAAAATTGGAATTATCGCTTTTGCGGGTTCGGCGGCATTGCTGTCTCCGTTAACGACGGACCCCGCCGCGCTAAAAATGTACTTGGATTCACTTTCGACTTTGTCCGTAAGCAGTCAGGGAACCCATTTTGCGACGGCGCTCAGCGAGGCGATTCAAGCCTTTGAACGCGGGGGCGCCACCAACTCTCCCGTGGCGCGGGTGACCCGCGTGATTTTAATTGCGAGCGACGGGGAAGATCACGAGCCAGACGCTTTAAATACGGCTTCTAAACTGACGGAAAAGGGCGTGCGAATTTTCTCCATTGCCTATGGAACCGAAAAGGGCGCGGCCATTCCGGAACGGGACTCGCTGGGATTCTTAAGGGGCTACAAGAAGGATCGCAGCGGCAAAGAAGTTATTACTGCGGTCAAGGGGGCTGCGCTGGCAGCACTTGCGGATGCCGGCAAAGGATCTTTTTATCATTCCTCTTTTGGTGGCACTCATTTGGATTCGATCGTGGCTGACATTGATAAACTCGAAAAAGCGGAATTCGATTCCGAGTTCGTGACCCAGTATGATGAAAGATTTCAGTTTTTCTTGGCGCTGGCTTTCGTTTTTGGTCTGTTGGAATTAATTCTCGGAGAGCGGCAGGGAGCCTCGCGCTTGTGGAAAGGGCGCTTCGAGGTGACTCAATGATCAAAAAAATTATTATTTGCCTGGGAATTATTTTTTTAGGATTAGTGATTTACTCCCTGCTGCCAAAGCCCTGGACGAACCAATTGGAATCGCGTCTTTACTGGCGGGCTTTTTTAAATAACGAAAAAGGGCTTCGGGCTTTTGAGGCAAAAGACTTGGGCCTGGCAACCAACCAGTGGGCCGAAGCTCTTTCAACCAGTCCCGGCTTAATGCCCTTGCACTACAATTTGGGCTTGGGTTGGCAATTGATGAGCCGCTCAGACGAAGCCCTGAAGTCCTATAATTTTTTATTGAAGTCACCGCAAGCGGAGCCCGCCCTAAAATTTGATAGCAATTTTAATATGGGTGCACTTTTTCAAGCCGGCAAGCAAGTCGACAGCGCGCTTTCAAGCTATCAAGCGGCCCTAAATATTGAGCCCCAAAGTCGCGAAACTAAAATTAACATCGAGCTTTTAATTCAACAGCAACAGGGTGGCGGCAAAGGCGAAAATAAAGATCAGAGCCAGGGCAGCAAAGGCGATCAGGACCAAAAACAGGATCCGGGAAAAGACGAGAAAGATAAAGACAAGCCAGGCCAAAACGAACAGGAAAAAGAAGAAAAAAAAGAATACGCCAAAAATCCAAAACCCGAAAAGCCGCAGTTCAACAGCGAACAGCTCTCCCAAAGTGACGTGAATAAAATTTTAGGTGAGATTAAGCAGCAGGAACAAAAAATTCGCGCCGAGTACAATAAGAAAGAATCCAAGGAGCAGCCTCGTGATAAAGATTGGTAAGTATTTTTTCATTTTGCTTTTAGGCTTCCGGGCTATGGCGGCAACCCAAGTGGATGGACTGATCGACCGCGAGTCCGTCGCGGTCTGGGAGCAATTTGTTTTTACCGTCAGCATCTCTTCGACGGAAAGTGTAACGGCCGAAGAACCCACTCCGCCCGTGATCGAGGGCGCTCGCATCGTCAACACCAGCACGAGCAATTCGACCTCAACTAAAATGGTCCAAGGACCCGGAGGATGGCAGTTCGACACCATTCGAAGAACCGACTACAGTTTTGTTTTGGTGGCGCAGCGAACCGGAATTGTCACAATCCCTGCGGTGGCCGTGTCGGTGGACGGACAAAGCTTTAAGACCAAACCAGTGCGGGTCAAAGTGGTGAATCAAGGTCAAGAGCCGCAGGAGCCGCAAAGCCAAGGCGGGGGTCAGGGAGCGGGTGGCGGAGGTCTTCCCGGGACCATCGATGATCTGCTGGACAATCCGGATGAACTTTTTCGGCAATTAATGCAGCGAAGATTGGGACCGCCTGCCAATCAGGGCGGAATCCCCCCGGTGGGTTCGGTCACCCCAAAAAATCCCAATGAGCTTTTTTTTATTCACACCGACGTAGACAAAAAGCAAGTTTACGAGGGCGAACAGATCACCGTGAATTGGTCGATCTACGTTAAGGGAAATTTGGTGGGTCTAGATCGAACGAAATTTCCGGATTTAAAAGGCTTCTGGAAAGAAATTATCGAAGAAGTTCCGGCTCTTCAGTTTTCCCAAGAAGTCATTAACGGGCAATTGTACCGAAAGGCTCTTCTGGCCAGCCACGCTCTTTTCCCAATCAAAGAGGGCACTGCGGTCATTGACGAGTACCGCATCAAAGGACAAGTTCAAGCCCAGGGCTCAAGCTTCGGGGGAATGGGCGGCGGACAAACTTATTCGGTGAACCGAGCCAGCGAGCGAACCCCCATCAAAGTCCTTCCGCTGCCCAAGGAAAATCGGCCCGGAAACTTTTCGGGTGCGGTCGGCGATTTTCAAGTTCAGGCCGTGATGGACAACAACGTCGTTCCCGCGCAACAGCCCTTTACGTTGCGGATTCGCTTCGAGGGCGCGGGCAACGCGAAGCTGATCGAAATGCCGGCGGTCACTTGGCCCGCAGGCCTCGAGATGTACGAGACCAAATCCGAGTCTAAATTTTTTAAAAATGGCCAGAGCTACAAGCAGTTTGATGTTTTACTTATCCCTCGACAAGAGGGAGAACTGACTTTGCCGGGCATTCAAGTGAGCCTGTTTGATCCAAAAACGGCGCAGTACTACACCCGCACGACCGAGCCCATTCCGATAAAAGTATTGCCCGGAAGTTCAGGGGATAAAATGGCCGCAAAACCCATGGCGGAGAAAACTCAGAAAGCCGAACCCCAGGGACCTGTCTTACCGGGGCCGGTTTTAGAAAAAGCGGGCGTGGCTTCAATTTACGGGGGCAGTGTCTTGTCTTGGGGTTTGGTTGGATTTTCCTATTTGGGAATTTTCGGATTTTTAAGTTTTCGCGGGGTGCGTGATTTATGGAGCGGTCCTCGCACCAAAGATCTGGCAGCAAGCCTGAAGAAAGGTCTCGCCCGTGCCCGAACTCTTTCCAAGCAGGGCGAAGCGCGCCCCGCAGGTATCGCCATGATTAATCTAATCGATGAAATACTGGGCGGCATCTCAGGTCGCCAGGGCGTTGATCAAGAAGTCAAAAAGGCCCTTGATCAGATTCCACCGAGCTTGCGCCGCAGTGTGGGACCTGATCTGCTGAAGTGGATGGAAACTTTTCAGACCATTGCTTTTGCCCCGGACGAAGTGATTAAAGATTTTAAGAATCCTGCAAAATTAAACGAACAAATTGCGGGGGCCGAAAAAACTTTGAATCAGGTGATGAAGCTCAGTCAAAAAACCGACCCAGAAAGTTAAATTGATACGTTTATTGCTTCTTTATTTTATCTGGCTTCGTTTTCAGTTGATCGGGCTTAAGCCCGTGCATCACGACGAAGCCATTAACGGGCAGTTCGTTCAAAATCTGTGGGCCAACGGGTTTTACAATTACGATCCGAATAATTACATGGTCCTTTGTTGATTTACTTGATGGGACTGTCCGAGAAAGTCTTCGGTTGGGGTATCGAGAGCCTGCGCTTGGTGCCCGTCGTATTTTCGGGACTGTGGTTGTGGTTTTTGTTTCGATGGGCGGGCCAGCGGTATCCGTCCAGCCGCTGGCTGACTTTAGTTTTTGCCTCGAGCAGTGCTTTTTTATTTTTCTCGCGCTCGGGAATCCACGAAATGGTGTTTGTTTTCTTTATCACCTTAGCCCTGGCTGGCGTGGTCGAGGTTTTAGACCACCAAAATTCACGGGGCTGGCACTGGCTTTTGTGGGGCGTCTGGGGATGCTTTGGCTTAAAAGAAACTTGGGCTCTGGTCTTAATCTCGGGGGCGATAGCGATTCTTCTGCTGGGAATCCCCAAGGCCTATCGCCAAGCCCGTGCGGTCGCAATTCCAAAGCAGTTTTTAGTTCACCTTTGCGTCGCTGTTTTCCTGTGGATCTTTTTATTTACGAAGGGCTTCTCTAATTTTTATGCCTTTGGTGATTTCTTTAAAGCGTTTTTACCTTGGACAAAAACGGGCGTGCAGGGTGCCGGTCACGAAAAAC
>JAYUPS010000231.1:0-3165 GCA_043759945.1 Bdellovibrio sp. | reverse complement strand
TTTTGGTGCCGATGACGAAATCCCGTTTTAACAAAACACTTCGTCTTTTTTATTTTTTTAGGATTGCAACTAGACCTCCGATCCTCGGGGGTCTTCTATCCTTTGAGTTTCTCTAGGTTTTTCTCTAAAATTTAAGGATGAGTTGTGCGTCATCGCAAACCCACTTCCGCGCGCTCTTAATTTCAGCCTCATTGGTCTGGAGCGGCTGTGGCATCTACCAAAATCAGGGCCGCAAAAGTTTTGAAAATCGATCGGCCGGGAATGTCGCAACCAACATCGGCATCAGTCAAGTTCGTCCCTGCTGGAAGCAATCTGCCGATGAGCCAATTTGGACTCACGATCTTCATCTTCAACTTAAAGTCGAAAGAATTGAGAACAACCAACTCCTTATTTGTGCAGAAGAGGCCTCATGAAAAAAGTAAAAGCTCTCCAGCTCCTGTTGGCGGCAATCCTTGGAATCACTCCGTCACTTGGTTGGTCTGCTTCCATAGCAAAAGTTAACGGCCGAAAAGCTTTAATCACCCTCGAGGGATTAACTGTCGGCCCAGGAACAGAATTGTACGCTTTGAACGAAGAACAAAAAAGAAAAGCATTGATTCGCATCTCTCAAGTCAAAGGCGACAAGGCCATCGGAGAAATTGTTCAAGGCGCTGCCCAACCGGGAATGCTCGTGATTATCAAGGGAACTCCGGCGCTCGTTCCCAGCTTTGCGGAAACAGGTTCTGCCAATCGCTCAGAAAAAGATTTTATGAATCGCCGTCAGTTTAAAAAAGGCTTCGGGATCTTGGGCGGAATGGCAATGAGCAGCATGTCTTTCCCAGCGCGAGATACTTTGACCGGCGCCTCGCAGGAACTTTCGCTCACTGGCAATAGCTTTAACGTCAAGGGCGCCTACGATTACTCTTTGTCGCCGAGTTTTACGATTCGCGGATCTTCGGGAATTGAAACTCTCTCGGTAAAAGGGTCTTCGGGCGGATTTACGATTTGCGGTGGATCTGAGTCTTGTTCTCTTGCGATAAATTATTTAACTTTCGAAGGCACGGCTCAGTACAATCTAATTAATTCGGGCACTCGGTTTTGGGTGGGCGCTGGATTTGCCTTTTTACTAGCTATGTCAAAAGCCTCCAATATTAATTCACTGGAAGTGGCTGGCACCAACCAGGTCCTTTTCTTTGGGACGGGTGCTGACATTGGAATCGGTAAAAAGAACTACATTCCTATTACGGTCGAGTACGGCCTGTACCCGTTTGCGGGCGTCAAGCTCAGCGGAATCTACCTGCGCGCCGGCTACGGCTGGAAGTTCTAAAGGAAAAGGTGCGCCGCACCTTTTCCGCAACTTTACGCGATCTACATCTCTAATTTAACGCATTGTTTTTGGAGCGTCGCGGATAATTTTCCGCTATTCGACGAATCTTTGTCGTGTTTCAATCCGCTCAACATTTTTTCTGGAGGGGGTTCCAGTGAGTCGTTCGAGATCCGTTTTAAAGATCCTATCTGTCTTAATTTTCATCGCATCCTGCGCAAAACCAGATTCGATAACGAACACGACGGACCGGGAATCATCAGCCCTGATGGCTCCCGACAAAGGGGGTGTCGATACAACAGCCGCCGCCGCCACTTTTTGCGCGCAGACCTTTAATGTCTACGCACCCGCTTACGCGAGTGGCATCGAATCGCGCCTGAGCCGCTTGGCACAGGAGGTAAAAGCGGAACCTTGCGACGTCATTCAATTTCAAGAATTTTGGCGCGACGGAGATTACGCAAAATTTAAGCAAAGCATGAAGGGAAGCTCCTACGTTTTGATCCGAGCCGACGATCTTCGGAATGACAATGTCATCATCGGACTTTCTTCCGCCATCCAAGGCAAAATTTCCCAAGCGCAATCCAGCGTTTTCCGAGTTAACAATGAGGGCGGTATCCTGGACGGAATCCGCAATCTGGCCGGTGTACAAAAAGGCTTCACCCTGCTCAAGGTTGAAATAGCAAACACACCGTCTTTACTCCTGTTGAATTTGCACACCCATCCCGACAAAGAGTCCATTCGCTTGGCCCAGGTGACCCAGCTCGTCCAAGATATTGTGAGTCACCCTGAGATCTTAGATAGTCCAATCGTACTCACTGGTGATCTGAACGCCACTCCGGACAGCCCCGAATTGGCCTTGGTCAAAGATCTTCTGCTATTGCGAGATTCCTTTGTCGAGGCCAACTCGAGCTACGGCGGCGTGTGCACCTATTGCAAAGACAATCCGCTTTCTTGGGACAACAAAGATCGTGTGATTGATTTCGTGCTGATCGGAAATAGCTTGAGTCATAAACTGACCAGCAAAACTTCCGTCATAAACTTGAAAGGCTCAAAGCCCGCACCCTTGAGTGACCATTTCGGCGTGCGATCGCAGTTGGCTTGGACTCTCCAAGCGGAACGAGAACTCAATATTATGGACCCCTTGATTCTGTCCAGAGTTCAAAAAGCCAGACAGAGTTTGAGCCGTGCGATCAAAGTTCTGAATTCCAATTCCGCAGCCGGCTTTCGCGAGGCAGCTAAAATCTTAAAGCAATGGGATTCTGAATTTGCGAGCGGTCGCCTGAATCCAGGATTCGAGAAGATTTTTCGAACACCCTAACTAAAAGCGCAGCCGGGTTCCCAAAAAGATCCCGCCCGAGGTTGTGCTAAAACCAACTTTGCCGTTTTCGATTCCATAGTTGGTTCCATCGATGTGGGCTGAAAGACCGGACGTCCAGTTGTCACCGTTGTAACCCAGTCCAAGCTTAACTTTGTATTCGTCGGTCTGCACCGTGTTGGCGGTCTCCATGTCGGTGCGCCGGATATCTTGATGTTCCATGCCCACACCGGCCACCAGAACTCCGGTCAGATACCAGGGCCCCGTCATCACAAAAGTCCCTCCAATACCTGCTCCGGCCAGCGCCGAATAAAGTCGGGCCGAGCGAACCTTTTCAAAATCCCCGTAAGTTCCTGTCGCACTGGCCGGGATCAAAGATGTCGGAGTGGTGAACTGATGCGAATGAAGCGAGGCCGAATAGATCCATGACCAACCACTTTCCAGTTGCTGGGCCGACTGATCAAAAGCCGCCGACATTGAGAAAGACTCGGGCCGCGTGATGTAGCTGATCGTAAATCCAATATGTTCGTTGGAAAGATCCGGATAC
>JAYUPS010000230.1:0-8171 GCA_043759945.1 Bdellovibrio sp. | reverse complement strand
GGTGGGTTCGCTGGCTGGTTTACGAGCTATCTCAGCAGGTTTCTCTGTCGCCTTTGCATTGGCCAGAATTGGCGGTTTTGGCTTGTCGGCTTCTTTTTGCTTCAGTTCCTCTTCTTCCAGTTGTTTCAACAAAAGCTTGATAACACTGACTTTGGTTTCCACCTGTTTTTTACCGGGGCCTTCGATTTTAACGTTCAGCAGGTCGCCTTCACGACGGGTCTTGTTCTGCGCAAATAGATAAGCCCCTTGGCCTTCCATCACCCACATAGATCCTGCTTGCGCGTGAAGTTCGGATTCTTCTTCTAAGCGGGAACGGGTCATTTTCTTGTAGTTGCGATTCGCAGGATTTAAAACGTTGTTGTTATCTGAAAAGCGAGTTGCAGGTGCTCCATCTACCAGGATTTGTCCCGGCACTTCGGCTTTGCCGGAGTCCGGAAAAAGGGATGCACAACCCGTATTGAGTGCCACCAGAGCAATCAATGTCACAAACAAAGAGCGCAAGAGGAATTCTCGTTCACTCATTCAAACCTCCCCGAGCCATCGTTTTGCAATCGCACGGACAGAACTTTTTGATTTTCATTGCTCTTAACGCGGATCATGTCACCAAATCCACCGGCCTCTTCGGCTTTCATTTGCGTCGAAACGGTAAAAGAATCGGAACCCGTAATAACGTTAATGATTTGACCGCGTGCGACCAGTTGGCTTTTTTTAAGGTCACTTTTCATAATCGCTTCGCGCACCGATAAAAAACGCCGCGCATCCACGCCGTTCAAATCTTCGTTTTGTGCCAGCTGATCTTTAGCTAGAGTAATATCAACCCAGTCGGGGCGCACGTCTTCGGCTTTGATCGACTGCCCATGATTAAGTGCTTTGACCGCGCGCAAACCCAGTTTTAAAATTTTCACTTGGCCGGAAACCCAGCCCACATTTTGCCCCTCAATTTCCAAGGGCAATAAAAAGCTTCGTCCCCATTTGAGAGCCTCGGTATTTACTTTGGCTTTTTCTAATCCGGTTTTGAGCGAAGTTGAGACTCGAATTTCTGAGAATTCAAAACGACAATCACCGCAAATTTGCTTGTAGGCGGGGCGGATCTCCATCAAATATTGCAGGTCGGAAGATGCCGAAAATCCAAGTCCGCTTAAAATGAAAAACAAAAACGCTAACATCCTAAAGCCTCACTTCAAGTTATTGATTGTTTGCAACATTTGATCGGCCGCCATAATCGCTTTGCTATTGGATTCATACGAACGCTGAGCCGAAATCATGTTGACCATCTCGTCGACGATATTGACGTTGCTGGACTCGAACTGACCCTGTGCCAAGTATCCGGTGCCTTGCAGTCCCGGGCGCGAAGTGATCGGCTGACCACTCGCCGAAGTCTGAGTGTAGGTATTTTTACCGATGGATCTTAAGCCCGCTGGATTTACAAAGTTAACGACATCGATCTGCCCAATCTGTCGGGCTTGATCGTTTTCCGCCGAGGCCACACGAACCTCTCCGTTGGGCGCGATTTCAATTTGATTGGATGCCGCAGGGATCACAATTTCCGGTTGCAGGACATTTCCGTTTTTATCGCAAACGCGCCCTTGGGTATCGAGCTTAAACTGTCCGTCCCGGGTGTAGCCAACTTGTCCGTCGGCCGACAAAGTCGTAAAGAATCCTTGACCCTCGATCATGACGTCCAAGGGGCGTTTTGTTTGCACCGCGCTGCCGATAAGATTCATGTCTTTTTGAACGGCCGCGGTCTTAACTCCTAATCCCACTTGCACCCCCGTGGGCGTCACCGAGTTTGCTCCCGAAGCGGCTCCGGGCTCTTTGTGGGTTTGATACAAAAGATCTTCAAATTCCGCGCGGGATCTTTTAAAGCCCGCCGTCGAGGCATTGGCCAGGTTATTCGCGGTGACATCCATGTTTGTTTGTTGGGCCTGCATTCCGGTGGCGGCCGTATTCAATGCTCTAATCATCGCGGTTACCCTTGTCCTAGTTTAGGAATAACATTTGAGATTTTCTCGGCCATAGAATCATAGGCTTTGATTGCCTTCTGTGCGGTTTCAAAAGTTCTGGTCGCCGTGATCATGTCGGTCATCTCTTTGACGATGTTGACGTTGCTCAGTTCCAGGAAGCCCTGCTTCAGGGAAATGCTCAGTACCGGCGTCGTTTCGGGCAGTGCATTTTTCTTAAAATCAAATAAGTTTTGTCCGATTTTTTGCAAATTGTCTTTGTTTGCCACATCAACAACCGACAAACGTCCGAGCAGGTTTTCACCTTCGAACACCTGTCCGTTTTCCGCAATCGAGATCGGTGCTTCACCGCTGATGCGGACCACTCGTGACGCCGGATCGGCTCCCGCCGCGGATTCCATCATGACGGGAAAGCCATCTTTGTTTACCAACTGGCCGTTGCCATCAATTGAAAAACTGCCGTAGCGAGACAGGCGAAGTCCTCCGGGAGTCATGACCTCAAAAAATCCGCTGCCATCAATCGCCACATCCAAAGAACCATTGGTGCCCTGCAAGCGACCTTGCGTGAATTCGGTGAAAGTCCCGTTGGCATCCACGTAGCTCAGATCGCCACCTTGCATATCGTAAAACGATTCCAGGGATCCCGGAACTTTGGGAACTTGGATAACTTCGGGCGGTTTTTCGTTGGCGGTTAGATATTCTCTAAAAACTTGCTCGTCCCGTTTAAATCCGGGGGTGTTCACGTTCGCGATGTTGTTCGCAATCGTGTCCAGACGTTGGGCCTGGGCCACCGCACCGCTGAGAGCTGCATAGATTCCACGTGTACTCATCAGATTCCCCCAAACCCTGGTTTGAGCAAATTGAATGCCCGCAAAATTTTCCTGGACGAACGAAGGGGATCGCGAAACCAAAGGACGCCAAATGAACTAAAGGCTGTCCGCAAGGGCCCTCGGTCATTTTCAACTTCTGCTTGAGCGTCAACTTCAAGAACTGGACGTCAGTAATTTGACCCTCGATTTCTTTTGAATTTCTGGTGGCCGAGGTCAGAATTGAACTTCATGATTCGCACGTTGATCTCACCCTTTATCGCGTTTTCATTCTGCATCTCGATTTCTTTTTCATCTCTTGCGGTGCCCGCTCCCGCCATGGTCGATGTACCCAAAGCCGAACTGGATTTGTTGCGCACGAAATTATTGAATAAAGCCAAGGGCGCCCAGTCTCACAAAGCCACTTTGATCTTTGATTTACCGGTAACTTACAATCGCCGGGTCGCCCACTGGCTTCAGCACTTCCAAGTGAAAGGGAACGTTTGGTTTCGCGATTGGCTTGAACGCTCTTCGAAGTACATGCCCTTCATCCAGAAAGAACTGCGCAACGCCGGTTTGCCGGCGGACCTGGGATACATGGTGATGATTGAAAGTGGCTTTGATCCCTTTGCCCGCAGTCCCGCCAATGCAGTGGGCCCTTGGCAATTTATAAAACCCACGGCGGAACGGTACGGTCTCAGGGTTAATTGGTGGATCGACGAACGGAGAGATTTTAAAAAATCAACTTTGACCGCGATTAAATACATGAAAGATCTTTATCAAGAGTTTGGCTCCTGGTATCTGGTGGCCGCCAGCTACAACATGGGCGAGGGTGGTCTTCGCCGTCGAATTTCAAAATATGGCACCCGAGATTTTTGGGCCCTTTCCGCTGCGGGCGCGCTGCCTCAGGAAACGATTGATTACGTTCCTAAAATTCTGGCGGCTATGATCATAGCAAAAGCTCCGAGCCTGTATGGATTCCGCAATGTTTCTCGTATGGAGGCTTTTGAATACGACGTAGCCCACTTGGGTGGCGGAACGGACCTGAATCAATTGGCCGATCATTTGGGCATTACCCGCAAAGCCTTAAGGGATTTAAATGCTGAACTTGTTTTGGGGTACGTGCCCTTGCAGGTCGACCGGCATCCCGTGCGCATTCCCAATGGGGCGCAACAGAAAGTCCTTGAGTTCGTCCAAGGTCCGCGGTCTGCTAAAAATTAATTATGCTCATTGTTCAAAAGTATGGGGGTGCAACTTTAGCAACCCCCGAAAAAATCAAATCAGTGGCTCAGAAAATTAAATCGATGACCCAGATGGGGCATCAAATCGTGGCCATCGTCAGTGCCATGGGACAAACCACCAATCAACTTTTAGAACTTGCGCAAAAAATCTCTCCGAATCCGAACCTACGCGAACTCGACATGTTGCTGTCCACCGGAGAGCGCGTCAGCATGGCTTTGGTTTCCATGGCCCTGAATGAATTGCAGTGCCCCGCGATCAGTTTTACGGGCAGCCAAGCAGGGATTTTAACGAACGACTCGCATATCAGCGCGCTCATCACGGACGTTAAAGCCGTTCGCGTGGCCCAGGCGTTGTCCGCTAACAAAGTCGTCGTGCTGGCAGGCTACCAAGGTGTTTCCCCCCTAACCAAAGAGATTACCACTTTGGGTCGGGGCGGAACCGACACAACGGCCGTCGCGATGGCGGTTCACTTAAAAGCCGATCATTGTGAAATTCTAAAAGAGGTCCCGGCCGTGTTTTCCGCCGATCCCAATTTGATGAAGTCGGCAAAGCCTTTAAGTGAGATTTCCTATGAACAATTGGCCCACATGTGTTTTTGGGGCGCCAAAGTTTTGCATTATCGGTCCGTCGAATTGGCGGCTCGAAACAAAGTGCAGCTTTTCGTCGGTCCGGCTCATGATCTTGCGGCGGGCACTTGGATTCGTCATTCACATTCTGGAGGTTCCATGTTTGAAACCGTTCGTGTAATTTCTTTAAACTCTTTTGAGAAGGTCATCAGTATTCAAGGCTCATTTGCTGATGCGAACCAGGCTTACCAAGACCTTATTGAATTATTTGAAAAATCTCAAACGGGGCTTCCGCAGATTTTATCCTCAGAAATTCGGGGCAACGAAACTCGTTTCCGGTTGACGGGTCCCAACGAAATTCTAAGCGGAATTGTTCTGGCTTTAAATTCAAGCTCCAATTGGAAACTCGAGAGCACAATGTCGGCGGTGACCGCCACGTGCACCGGATCGGTTGCTCCGGAATTGATCGGGATGTTTATGACAAAGCTTTCCGAAAATAAAATTGTCTTTGAATCAATTCAAAATACCGCGATGGGTATTACCATTTATCTTTCCGAGCACGACCGGACACGGGCCATCGAAAAATTGCATACTTTGATTTAGGGAATTAAATTCGCGCGGTGAGCGTGGTACCGCGTCGAAATCTTTTTAAAAATATTTGTTCGCGGACCAGTAAGCCCATCTTTACCCGCGCCGAATCGCTGAAATCCCGCGGGGCTGGCCGCCACTCGCTTTGGTCCTCCGGCTGGCAAGAATTTGCGCAAATCGGGCCGGCCACGCAATCCGTTGTTGGAATTAGACCGAGCTTGCGGTTGGTAACCACCGACGGGCGCAATAGCAGCTTGCTGGAAAGCTCCGCCCGCAGAACCTGCGCCGCCGGCTCCGTAAAAACCATTGTTGACTGTGGAATTGGCCGGAGCACCACCGCCACCGCTGCGTTGATTTTTTTGGGCTGGGTTTGTACTTGAACCGCTGTAGGTGACTTTTCCACTCACGCCGCCACCGCCCTGGCCCGCAGAGAACTGACCGATCACGGATCTCTGATATTCTTTAACTTCTCCGGTCGCAGTGTCTGCCGAGGGGCTCCCCAGAGCTCCGTCCAGTCCCCCGCCGCTGCTTTTTCCAAGCTCACTGCGCTCACCGGCACCCACGCCGTAGTTCGCTCCCGCCGCAGTCGCCGGCGAAAATCCGGAACCTCCACGTTCCCCGATTCCTCTGTTTTGACCCAAAGATCCTGTCGGCGGAGTTTTGTTGCCGGCTAAATTCTGCTTTTGTTGTTGTTGAGCTGCGATTTCATCAGATTGGCATTTCGTCCGAGCATTTTGCGCCAGCGTGGATTCTTCGAAGCGTTTCCGTCCCGCTGGGATTTTGTTTGCCGATGAACTGCAAATGACCTTTTGATCCTTTGCGATTGCAAGTGAACTCTCAAGGCCCCTTTTTGTGACTGAAGCGACGGCCGCATCACACGAAGCCAGACAAGATCTGACTCGATCCTGGCAAGTTCTTACCCAGGCGCCAACCGCGCTGTCCAATTGGGCGCTCGCTTGCCCGGCTGCGGAGCAAGCATTTCCCGTGGCATTCACAGCCGACAGTACGGTTGTGCTCGCCCGGTCTAAAGTATTTCTAATGTTTGCAAGCCCGCTTCGGTCTTCGTTGCAAGTGTCATCGGAGTCTTGGGCTGCGGCCTTACAATCTTCGATGAGTTGGGCTTGCTTTGGTGATAGTTGATCATCGGTCGTCGGCAAACCACCGTCGGTACCTGGGGGTGCGACCACCACCGGTGGAGCTGGAGGGCTTTCAGTGTCTGTGGGGGGAGGAGGATCTCTTGGATTGGTTTTCAAGGGAGCGCCGAAGTTTAGCATCGTGGAGAGCTCACGACGTTCTGTTTCTGTTAACGGGTTCTCGTTGCCTGCATGTGCGGGATCAATCTCCACGATCGTTTCACCGTTGGCTCCTGCGCGACTTCGACAAAGCCCTTCGGCCACTCCCGCACGCTTGCACTGCGGATCCATATAAATGAAGCATCCTGGATTGTTTTCAGGGCAAGTTAGTCCCTGAGCAAGGCTTATAGAATTCATTAGCAACAATGGAATGAAGATTTTCAAGTTCAAGTTTATTCCCTTAGGCCGGACAGTTGTTCCATTTTAGGATACTCGATCTATCGTCCATCGATTGAGCGAAAAAGTTCAAATCTCAATTTGAGACACCAGCTGTGAAAAATCTGTGAACCTAATAATCAGGGCATTAAGCTGTCGCCAAAACGGGTGTAGCCTCGACGGACTTTACGAAATAAATCCGTGTGGGGACCAGTGATTCCATCGGGTGCCGCGTACCCCGAAGGGATTCTGGCTCGCGCTTGCAAGGGGAAACTGATCTTCGTTCCAGGCCTGGCTCCAACTTGCTGACGGGGTGGCACCGAATTATTTCCGCTGGGATAGCCTTTTGTGCCGGCCCCCGGGCCAGAATAAAAGCCGGCGCTTCCGCCCTTGCTGCCACTGTCATACGTGCTGCGGCGTTGTGGTTGTGCAGAATTGCCTTTGGCTTTCAGCCCGCTTCCCGCGTTCGAGGAGAATTTTGCGCCGCCATTATTTTTAAGTTGAAGTTGTCCGGTCTTTGAAATTTTCCTTTCCGCTTCGACTTTTGCGTTGTCGGAAAGTGCAGCTCCGTAGGAAGTCGCCGTTGCGGGGGTCGGCGTTGATTTTACCGAGCCCTTCGTGGCCGGTGAATTCACGGTTGTTTCGGCTTTTGCCAATACGCCCCGACAACGACTGTCATTTGGAGTTTGTTGGCAGGCACAAATCAAACTGTTCGCGGCCACTTGGGGATTTGAACAGTCATCGACTTTGGAAACTTCAGGGCGAGCAAAAGTCTCTGCCGTTATTGAAAAAAGATCTGGGAGCAAACGACCGAAGCCAGCTTCTTCTTTATTTTGATTCTGCGAATTTGTTCCTTGGCCCTGAGTTTGCGGATTGAAATCGCCCGGCGGATCTCGATCGGGCTCCGAAGGCCTTTTACCATCTGGGCCGGAGTTGTCCGAGGGAGGGAGAGGTGGCCGAAGATCCCCGCCGCCTTTACCTAATTCTGCTAAAGTCGTTACCATGATTTCCTCGGCGACTTTTGCCTTGGATTCGACTTCGTTAGTTTGTTCCAAATCCTTTTTTGCACTTTTAACCAGGTCCTGATTCTGTTTTACTTTTATGCCGGCTTCGGAGACTCTTTTTTCCTCGGTTTGAACACTTTGCTTTTTTTCTTCCAGAGCTAAGCGCTCGGTGCGCAACTGCTGGGTGTGCATCTCGATGAGACTCTGGTTCGTGGCCGTCAGGCTGGCGTTTGCGAATTGCATGGTTGGCATCATGGTCGAATGGGCGGCTTGCAAGCCCATGTTCATTTGAACTTGGAGTTTTAAATCCTCTTCCCGTTTAGCGACGCCGACTTCCTCGGAACGGAGTTCCTGCTTACTTTGCTCGACCGCTTGTTTTTCTTGTTCAATCTTCGTTCGTTGGCTATCAACTTTTGTACCCGCCAATCCGCAATGGGTCTGTGTTGCTTCCCGAGCCACCCGACAGGCGGCCAAAGGCTTAGCAAACTCTCGCTGA
>JAYUPS010000229.1:0-3187 GCA_043759945.1 Bdellovibrio sp. | reverse complement strand
TCGTTGATGTAACGGACCGAGTGCAAAGCCACACGCGAAAAACCATTGGTTAAAAAGCTGGAACTGACGAGTTTTGGTTTTTCGGTTCGAGCTCCGTCAACAATTTGCAAGGTCATATCAATTTCAAAGTCCTTGCTGTCGCGGCCTCGGCCTTTGGCTTTGCCCAGGTAGCGACCGGCAAATTTCTGAAGTTTGGCGCGGTACTCTTCGTACTCATCTAAAGTGTCGCCGTCTTTGGGCATATCTAGTTCGGCAGACGTGCGCTGCACGTTCATGGTCCCTTGGATCACGCCCTGTAGGGATTTTACGGGTGCCGTGAAATTTCCATCTCTTAAAGTTCCTCGAATGTAGAGACAATCATCGCCGACGCAAATATTGTCGGCACCCACGCCCCGCGTGGTTAAAGTCAGATCTCCGTTTTCTTTATAGAAAGTTCCTTCGAGCGAATTATCATCCCGGGTTGAATCCGGAAGTTCCCATTTAACAATCAAAACGGGTTGATACAGAAGTTCCCCTTCGTTGGTTCGGCCGACCACGCGCTCCCGGTAGGCCACTGACATTTTTAAACGTTCCGTGCCGCTGGGTTTTTGAAAAGTGCCTTCGTAAACTCCTTGGATCGAAGAGTAGTCATTCACTAGTTTATTGCGATCTTCGAGCTGGCGTCGCCGGGTGGGATCGTTGTTGGGATCATCATTGAACGCGCAGGCCGTTAACAACAGTGGCAGTAAAAGTGCGAGGGAGAGTTTTTTCATGGGCGACCTGCTTTCGGACTGGGGATTAATTCATCCCGCAATGAGGCCAGTTTTGCCAAGGCGATTTGATAATCACCCACGGCTCGGCTGTATTTGATTTTAACGTTAAAGAAATTGTTCAAAGATTCGATCGTTTGGCGAATATCAATTCGCCCTTGAGTGTAGGCCCGGTTGATCTCTTGCATCGCTTTTTCCCGTTGGGTCTTTTCCTCTTCCAGACTTGTCACCACGGAATGGAGAGACTGCACCCGGCGTTCTTGATCCGCCAAATTCGCATCCACGGTCAACAGCAAACGATCGCGATTTATTTCTTCGAGTTTCAATAAGATCTGGCGGTTGACGTAAGTTTCATTTTGCAGATCAGAGCCAAACGGAACTTCAAATTTTAAACCAACATAATATTTGGGACGCACGCCTGAAAAAGCTTCCGCCGTTGCATCATTGGGTTTTTCTTCAACCCCCGAAGAGTAAAATTGTCCCACCAAGCTTAAGTTGGGATCCCGGGAACTTCGGGCGGCCCGGGAATTTTCTTGGGCTGCTCGCAGTCGCAGTTCTTGTGCTTTGAACTGACGAAGGTCTTTTGTTTCAACTTTTAAAAGCACGGGTGGTTTGGGAATAGTTAATTCGGCTTCAAACTGAACCGGAGTTTTCGTTCCAACGTTCAGATAAATAAGCAGGTCTTCGACCACTTGCAAATAATTTGTCGACTCGGTCTTTGCGACTTGTTCCCGGGATTCCAACTCGGCCCGAATTTGTGGAAGTTCACCCGGAGCCGAAAAACCAAACGAAGTCTTTTTACGAACGTTCTCGGCAAGTTTTTTGTAGCGTTCACGACTGGCCACCGCTTCTTTGAAAGTTTCCTCGGCCACAAAAGCATTCCAATATTTTGTCAGCGCGGTGAGCACGTTGTCTTGAAGATTGTTGGCCCGGGTTAAAACCGCCGCGTTTAAGTTTTCATTGGCAGCTCGAACCAACGCGCGATCCCCGTAACCAAATGAATTTCTCCAAAGATTCTGTTCAATCGTGAACGTGAAAAGATCTTGGGTCTGCCTTGCCGGGGGCAACGTAATCGGAGTTGTTGGAACAAAATAATCTGACTGCAAAGACTCGCGACCGTAAGAAAAGCTTGTTGTTGTTCCGGTGATCCAGGGTTTCTTGAGTTCTACTTTTGATCTAATTCTTTCATCGCGCGCACTCAAAGAAGTCTGGAAAGTTTCCAGCTTGGACATTTCGTAACCGGTCTCGGCCAAAAATGACCAATCGTATTTTCCCAGGGCCGTCGCATAATCAAAGCGGGGAAGGTCCGCCCGTAAGTTCGATTCCTGAACCGCATAGCCCTGACTGAGAACCAATTCGGCAACCTTGCGTTGGGATAAAACCAAGGGCCCTTCCGCTTTTATAGATTGCGCAAAGGTCTCCAAACTTAGAAGTGCCAAAAATAAAATACAGAATCGCATGGCTACCACTTTACTCCGTAAGACAACCCCAAAGCCTGGCCGCGACCGAAAACAGAATTTTTATCAAAGTAAGACAAAGTCACCGCTTGGGTCTCGGAGATGTATCCGTCAAACCCTAAGCGAACATTCGAGGAGGTGTAACCCTCAGACCAACGGGCAAAATCAGATTCCACCGAAGTCTGCGCCACCGAAATCAATTCGTACTGAAGTCCCAACGTTGTTCCAAAATAGGGGGTCCATTTTTTCGAAATATGGGGTTGAATGCCATAAGAAATATACTGCAAATTAGCTTTGATCCTGCCGGAAGCCGCATTGACATCTCCTGATTTGGTAGTCCCGGCGCCGATGAGAGAAGCACCCCAACCGCCCCAAGATTGTTGCTTTTCAAAACCAAAATTCAATTTCAAAAAGGACAAATTGCCGAGATCTTTTAGGTCTTGGCGTCCAACCAAAAAGTCTTGACGGACAACCGGGATTTTTTCTGACGTCAGTCCGACGTCAAAAGACCATTGCCAGGAACGCAGGCTTACCGGTTTGTAGGGATCGTGAAGGGGGAGCATAATCGTGGGCGGCGCACCGGTTTCACTCGGAGTGGTCTCGGTGGATCTCTTCTTAGGAGACTTTTTTGTGTCGACCGGGTGATTTTGTCTTTGCAATTCCTGCCGAGCCATCGCGCGCAGGTCCGTTTGAGCAAAGCCACTGAATAACCAAAAATATACCAACAAAAAGATCATTGATTTAGCCACCTAAGCCTCCAGAAGAAGTCCGTTTTAGCATTATTTGGCGGAGAGTCAAATCGGTCAGAGACTTCGGGGGTTGACTTCGTGCCTCCTGAAATCTTAGATGCCCAGACTATGTCAAAATTAAATCCTAAACTCATCTGGTTGGTTCTAGCCCTTTTTATGGCTCTCGTTTCTCGTTTGGTACCACACGTTCCAAACTTCACGGCGATTGGTGCCCTGGCTTTGTGGGGGGTTA
>JAYUPS010000228.1:0-3188 GCA_043759945.1 Bdellovibrio sp. | reverse complement strand
AAAAGATCGGGTACCGATAATCTTCGATGAGAGCTTTCTGACTCCAATCTTGAACCATCGGCTGCGATTCAATGGCTGTCATATACTTCAGGGCTGATTTCGACTGAATCTTTATTCCGTAAGAGGCGAAACGAAAAACTACCGGGGCGTAAAAGGCATCGACGATTCCAAATTCGCCAAAAAGAAATGGGCCCTGGCTGTGGCTCATGGCCGTGTCCCAAAGTTTAACAATTCTTTGGATATCTAAAATCGTTTGAGCCACAAGATGCCGAGCTTCCATTCGCAGTCGCAAGTCCATGGACAATTGACTCCGCAGGCTTTGAAAGCCGGAATGCATCTCGCAAGTGTAAGCCCGAGCCAAAGCCCTTGAGCTTGAGTCCTTGGGCCAAAGATTCTTTTCAGGTGCCAGTTCGTGAATGTACTCGGATATCGCAAGCGAATCCCAAATCCTAAGATCTCCGTGAATCAGGCAGGGAACTTTACCGGAAGGGGAATATTCTTGCAGTTTGGTATCTGTTTCCGGCTGATCCAGGGGAATAAGGACCTCGTTGAACGGCAACCCCGAGGCTTTCATCGCAAACCAAGCGCGCATCGACCAAGAAGATAAGTTGCGGTCACCGATGACCAAAGTTAAATCCGACATTCTTGAGAACTAGTTCGATTCCGAATGAAAAGAAAGGTGTTTATCTCTTGGTCACGCACAAAGGCCTTCGACAGATTTTCAAGGCGGGTGAAGGTTAATGACCACAATGAGATTTGTCCTTAATTTGCAGTTTGAGAGACGCAGATGCGGTGGGTAATTCGAAGTTTAATTTTCATTATCCCCTTAATAACGACGCTTGATGTGTCTGGCCATTGTACGACCCGGCTCGACGGAATTAAATTAAAGTTGCAGGGAACGACCCGCGCAAAATACGCAATCAAAACAATCTATATGAACGGCCATATCGAATTTCTTAGCTTTGAACTGGATGAGTTTGGTTTAACGGAAGAGCAAGTCCTTCGCCGTATTGAAAAGCATAAAATTCAGCAAACCAGCAAAAGCAAAGCTTACGGGGCCGTTCATTCGGTAAAGTTAACTTTTTCCCCAAAATCTCCCGAGCACAGCACGGACACTTACATGGTGCGAACTTGCATGGACATACCCTCTCATCGACTGCGATCTTTGGTGCCTGTTAAAGCTGGCAGAAAATAGCGAGGACTTGAAACATAATTGTTCAATTTTCATTTTCCTTGCAGTAACTCCAAGAAATCCAAACAATGTTGGTCATGAAAACATTGTTAATTTTTTCTGTCTTTTGCGTTCTTAGTTCTGCCGAAATCGTCCAAGCAGTCATGTGCTCGCGCTGGCAATCGCCACAAAAAATTGGCGAGCTGGATAATGAAATTGTGCCGGAAGCCAGCGGTCTGGCGATTTCCCAGCACTTCGAAGATCGTTTGTATCATGTGAATGATCAGGGCAACGAACCGGCCATCATCGTGACCTCGCAACAGGGACAGACCTTGCAAACCGTACGATTGACTGATTTTGATCCCGTGGACACCGAAGAATTGGCACTGGGTCCCTGCGGAAACCAAAGCTGCCTGTACATCGGGGATATCGGCGACAATCAACAAGAGCGGCCATATATTCAGATTGGTTGGATCACCGAAAAATCTAAATTCGGCAAATCCGAAAAACTTCGCGGCTTAAGGAAACTTTATTATCCCAATGGCTCGCACAACGCAGAAGCGATGATCGTGCACCCACAAACCGGAGATTTATTTATCTTTACCAAGGGTTTGGCCAAGGATTCAAAGCAAGAGGCCGAGCCCTCGTTTATTTTTCGAATGGCGGCGGAAGACTTGCAAACCGGAAGTAATACCAGGCTTCAATTGGTCGGTCAGATCGATCTGCCGACTTTGTTATCTGATTACGATAGTCCCGATCAAGTGGCAACCGGAGCCGCACTGTCGATCGACGGGGAAAGCTTGCTTATATTGACCTACAAAAGTGTTGTTCAAATAAAATGGGATCAGCTGGAAACCGGCAAAGGCTCCAAAGTCCTGAATTTAAATGTCTTGAAGAAACAAGAAGCCATAGCTTGGATGCCAGGAACGAATTCTTTTTTGGTGACGACGGAATCCAAAAAGAAAAATGGCAGTATTTTGCAAATTACCTGTCAGAACTGATATTAGAACTAACCTGTCGAGCACGGTGGTAGCGACAGTATTCCGGATTGTTTATCGAACGCTCAACAAACTGAAGTTGGCGTTCCACCATTTTGTCGAAAACTCTTAACAGTTTGTCGTGCTCCCGGGAAACGGTTGAAAATCCAACCAGCGGTCCGATAAGCTCGATGGTTTCGTGAATGGCTTCGATCGTTGACAGGCAATGGGCCTTGGGTTGTTTGCGAACCCGAAATCGCGACGGGTTTGCGGGCGTAAAGCCAATGCGTGGCAATTGCGAAAGATTCTCACTTTGGCGCACCATTTTTTTGGCCGTGGCCCAGGTTCCATCGATAACAAAAAGGACCAATTTTTTAGAGGGGTCAAAGATCTGCGCGCGTTGCTGCAAGGTCATCTGGCTGACATCCACCGAGGATTTGCCCGGATAAAGCAGCAGGCACTGGTTTTCAGGATTTTTGGTCCAGGCATTGACCTGCGGATTTTCAGAGTAATCTTGACCGGCAATGAGCTGAGAGCCCTGGAGCACCAGATGGGACATTCGACCCGTCGCCACGCGCCGGCGGACCTCGATCGGATGGATTAAGATCACCAGCTGGAATCGGGGGTCAAAGCTCTGGATGTGGCGACAATAACAGCTAAACTCGGGTTGAATACACTTTAGGCAAAATTGCCGGTGCGTCGATTTTAGAGCCTGTTGGGTCGCGCGAGCCAACAGATAGCTTTCCAAGTCCATAGGCGATCAGTTTTCAGGCTCAAAAATACGGTGGCAAGACAAATCGGGTTCTCGCGGACAATTGCAGTTGCTAATCTCACGATAAATCGTGCTAGGATGACGGTTCATTAATTTGAAAGAGGTTTTTTGTGCAAAGTGGAACAGTTAAGTTTTTTAACGCGAGCAAGGGTTTTGGCTTTATCACTCCGGACAACGGAGCAGATTTGTTTTTTCATGTAACCGAGATCCAAGGCGAACAGCCAAAAGACGGCGACAAAGTGGAGTTCGACGTCGGCCAAGGTAAAAA
>JAYUPS010000227.1:0-8200 GCA_043759945.1 Bdellovibrio sp. | reverse complement strand
CCGAGCAGACCTAAACTCCACTGGATTACTTGTCTTCTGTTCATCATCTTATTCATCTTGTATTTCATCATTTGCCTCCGAATAAATGAGCCAATTCTCAATTGGTTATCATTATATGCGAAAGAGCCGACGTGTCCACAATCGAAAATCATCGATATAACCATATGCAGCAGGGACAACAACCAAGGTCAAAACCGTCGAACTAATTAAGCCGCCAATGATGGCCACTCCCATCGAAGTCCGTTGCGCGGAAGCCTCATTCAGTCCCACCGCGATCGGAATTGTTCCGGCAATCAGGGCCAGACTGGTCATCAAAATCGGTCGCAACCGGGTCTTCCCGGCACGAATCAGGGCTTCACTGCGTTCCACACCCTCCTGAATTAATTGATTGGCGTAATCCACCAGCAGAATCGAGTTTTTCGCCACCACCCCTAAGAGCATTACCAATCCGATCATCGAAAACAGGTCGATGGATTTTCCCGTCAGGAAAAGAGCCACCATGGCTCCACAAATCGCCAAAGGCAAAGCCAACAAGATCGACAAGGGAGTAATAAAACTCTCGTACAACGAGGCCAGCACCAGATAAATAAAAATAACTCCCAAAAGCATGGCCATGATCATGTTATTCATCAGGTCTTTAAAGTCTTCGGCCTGACCCCGGAAACGGTAACTGACCCCGGCCGGCAGTTTGTACTCGGGATCCGAGGTCACAAGTTTTTCAAGTTTGGACGTGGCATCCCCCAAATTTCCATCGGTACCCAGGTTGGCGCCGATATTCACAAAGCGCGATTTATTGGAGCGATTGATCTGAGAAAAGCTCAGCAGCTCTTCACCGCGCGCGACTTTCTGTAAGGGAATTTTATCAAAATTCGCGTTGGGTACCAGTGTTTGATTAAAACTCTGCCTAAGATCGCGATCTTTCTCCCGCAGTTGCACGCGGATATCGTACTCGCGCCCCTCTTTTCGGTAAGTGCTTGCGACCACGCCCTCGACCCGCGCACGCAGTTCTGCCCCCGCCGTCACGGTTGAAATTCCCAATTGTTCGGATTTTGCCCGATCAAATACCACGTGAAATTCAGGCTTGCCCGTGCGGTAATTGGTGTCCACATCCACAATTCCCGGAATCTGTTCCATCTTGGCTTTTAGTTTCTCGGTGTAAGCCACCAAGACTTCCAAATTGTCCGAGAAAATATTCAGGTTTAACGGCTTTTCCCCTCCGCCGCCAATGTCGATGTCGGCGACGCTCAGCTTTGCCCCCACGGATTTGGTTTTAAACAGATCTCGGAATTCTTGTTTTATAAATCCGGTGTTTCCATTGCGCTCTTTTCGGGGAACGAGCTTCAAATAAAAGCTGGCCAGGTTGGCTTGCCGAATTCCCTGGCTTGAACCCATCACGGTCGACATCAATTCGACGGCCGAATTGCTTTGAATTAGGGTTTCAACTTCTTGGACGATTTTTTTGGTGGCTTCAAGACTGGAGCCCACGGGCAGCTCCACATTCACCACAAATTCTCCGTTGTCTGGATTGGGCAAAAAAGTTTTTGGAATAAATTGAACCAGGGCCATCGAAGCCACAAAGATCACGACCGCTCCCATCAGCGTTAACAAACGGTAAGCGATCACGTGTTTTAAAATAACGGCGTACTTTTCTTCGAGCCAAGTCTGTCCCCGATCAAAGGTCCCAAAGATCGTGGCCCAAATCCCGGTTCTTTTGCCGTGATCTCCGCTCGCCAGGTAAGCCGACATCATGGGCGCAACCGTCAAGGCATCAAAAAGAGAAATCAGCATCGTAAAGCACACCGTCAAACCGAACTGCCGGAAGAACTGACCCACGATTCCATCTAAGAACGCGATCGGACCAAAGACCGCGATAACCACCAGCGTGGTGGCGATGACCGCCAAAGTAACTTCTTTGGTTCCCTCAAGCGCCGCTTGCTTAGGGGTTTTGCCCATCTCCAGATGGCGAAAGATATTTTCCCGCACGACAATGGCATCATCGATCAAGAGTCCCACCGCCAGCGAGAGCGCCAATAGAGTCAGGATGTTGATGGTGAAGCCCATCGCCGCCATGATAATGAAACCCCCCAAGAGCGAGTTCGGCAAAGCCATCCCGGTAATAAATGTCGAGCGGAACGAGCCCAGGAAAAAAAGCACCACGACCACGCACAAAACCACGCCAAGTGAAATACTTTCGGTCACATCGGCAATGTTCAGACGAATCGGCTTTGCGGTGTCTCGCACGGGCTCAATAGTGGCTTCAATTTTTCGCTCGCGAAGAAGTTCGTTCACTTTGCCGACCCGCGCGAGCACGGTGTCGACGACTTTCACGGTGTTGGATCCACTTTGACGGTATACATCAACAAAGACGGCGGGCGCGCTTTGAAAGCCGTCGGATTTTTTTGCAAACGAAGTTATTGATTGAGCTTCTTCGAGTCCCTCGCGAATCTCGGCGATCATCGACAGCGGCACCGCGCGATCGGAACCAAAAAAACTAACGTTGACTTGTTTTAAGGCTTCAATGGATTCAAATTCTCCCGAGGCCCGGAATACCGTTTCTTTTTCGCCGGTGTCGACACGGCCGACGGGGACATCTTTGCTGGTGGCCTTAATTTTTTCAGAAATTTGAAGCAGCGACAGATTCCGATCCTGGACCAGCTCGCGGTCCACCAGAACTTGGATTTCTCGCTTTCGGCCTCCTAAGATACTGACTTGCCCGACCCCTTGAACGGTTTCAAATTGTGGCTTAATGACTTCGTCAATCACGTCGAAAAGTTTTCCGGGCTCCATGCGAGAGACCACGGCCATTCGCACCACGGGCTGATCGGCCGGATCAAACCGGCGCACAATGTGATTCTGAATTTCCTCAGGAAGTTTGTTTCGAATATTTCCCAAGCGCTGCCGGACTTGTTGCTCGACATCTTTGATGTCGGTCCCAATTTTAAACTCCAAAATCACCGCCGAAACGCTCTCTGAGTTCTGCGAGGTGATCTGATTTAACCCAGACAGCGATCCCAGTTCGTCTTCGATTGGTTTTGAGACCAGCTTTTCCATATCCTGGGGCGAAGCTCCCGGATAAATCGTCTGCACGAACACGACCGGAAAAGTCACATCCGGAAATAAATCCACGCTCATTTTTGAAAGCGAGAAAACTCCCAAGATCAAAGTCAGCGCGACAATGCAAGTGATAAATATAGGCCGTTTAATCGACATTTCTGCGAGCATTTTAAAGTCCGTCCTTCATGCGTAAAAACAATTGAGCTTGGGATTCCATTTTTCGTTGTTCCACTTGAAACCGGGTCAATATCAGTAAACTTTCCGAGGCATCTTGCTCGGCGATCACCACCTGCGACGTGACGGAGCGACCTTTCGAAAGTTTGTCCCGTTCGGCCCCCGACTTGAGCGCCTGCAACCGGCTGGACACCTGCGCGGCTTTGATTTTCTTACTAAGCTCTTCGTGCCGTCGAATAAATTCGGTCCAGGCCGAATCCCCCTCGAGCAGCCGTCGGTCCCGGCGAAATTCGGCGGCTTTGGCCTCGCGTCGAGCGGTGTTTTGCGCCGCCGAGGTCACCTTCCAATCCAAAGGATAAGAAAATCGAACGCCAATTGAAGTCGTCGGCCGCGTGGGATCGCTGACCCGACTCCAAGCGCTGTTTGCATCTGCCTCAAAAGAGTTGGTTCGATAAGCACCCTCGAGCACCAAATCGGGCCGAAATCCGTCTTCGACTTCTTTGGCGACAATCGATTTTAATTCGGATTCCAGCACCGACAGATACGTGTCCACGCGCACCACGCGGCCCGTGTTTTCGCCGCTCACAAAACTTTCAACTTTTCGCTCTTTAGAGATGTCGCCTTGAATGACGGGAATTTTTTCTTCGGGCTTGAGCTCCAAAGAATTTCGAACCTTGGCTTCGGATGCTTTCATTTCATCTTCGGTGGCGAGCAATTGAAGCTCCCGCAGGGCCACCAGGCCCTGGCTGTTGTAAACATCGGCTTTGTCTCCAATCCCATTGCTCGCGCGATTGCGGACCCAACCTTCGATTTTCTTGGCTCGCTCCAGGGATTGACGGCGCTGAGTGTGTTCTTCGTTCAAATACAGATGCTCCCAAAAGATCGCCTCGGCCTCGATGAGGGTCTGTCGTTCCTGCAAATTCAAGCTCTGCAATTCGGTGGCCTCGATCCGATCCTCGCGGTCCCGGCGCAGTCGTGTACCGCGACCAAAAAGATCTTTCCAAAGACTTTGCTGCAGGCCCAAACCTAAAAAACCAGTCGCATATTTAGAAAACCCTGGCGCAGGGCTGGGGGTAAATTCCGTTTCGTTCACACCCAAAGACACAGAGGCTTGAGTACCCGTCACAAACTTTTTTGAAAGCGCCAAAGAATATTCTGTGGATTCCAATTTATCTAAAAATCCCGCCCCGAAAAACTGCTTTTTCTGGTCGGTAACTTTGCCCGCACGGCCCGTTAAAATCGGCGACAGCTCCAGGTCGCCCTGCAAGCGTCGACTTCCCGCCGCTTCCCGAGAAATTTCTAAGGACTTCAAGATCCCATTATTTGAACGCACCTGATTTAGATACTGTTCCAACGTCAACGCGGGGGCGGACACAGTAAATAGAAGACTAAAAAACACAAAGCCCTGTCTCATTTGAGAACTCCCTCAATAAAAATACGCTGGATTTGTTCCGTAAATTTTTCGATGTCTTTAGGAATTTTATAAAGCAGCCGACTTAAACTTGTGTCGCATCGTTCGGCCAAAGCATAGGTATCCACCGAGTGGATCATAGAAATAAAAAGGGTCGCACAATGAATGTCGGCGCGAAGTATTCCCTTTTTCTGGGCCGCTTCCATGTAAGCGATCAGACCCATGGCCATGCCGCAAAGGCTGTTTTCCACAAAGTCTTTTGTTCGCGGCATCCCGCTCAAAGTTTCACGCATCATCAAGATCGAAGCAAAGGGCGCTTCCAACTTTAAACGAACCATCGTTGAAACCAAAGTCTTCATGGTCTTCTCGAAACTTTTCCGGGTCATGTCGGGGGATTTCAAATCATCGACCAAGGCATTCATGTTCTTCTGAGCCTTCAGGGCAAAGTCCTCGAAGACGGCAAGATAAAGGCCTTCTTTGCCCTCGAAATAATAGCTAATCAGACTGATGTTGACCTCGGCGGCTTTGGCAATTTCTCTCGTGGAGACGCCTTCAAACCCAAATTCTGCGAAGAGGCGGCCCGCTTCGGAAACAAGTTTCGCTTTGGTTGAATCCTTGTTTTCCATCGATTGCGGGTTCATCGGATGAGCTAATCAATCAATTGATTAACAAGCAAACAGAACGAAGTGCAGCGTAAAGCCTGGTTTTTTAGCATTCCTGTGCAAATCTTAAAAATGACTCGCGGCTCTTGTTGGACATCTCGACTGGACCAAAGATTTAATAATTTTAACGGGGGGATTATGAAATCGAAGATCAATCTTCTGGTCCTAATAGGTTTCGCCACCCTCCTGACTACTACGGATGCGCACTCTGAAATCACCACTCCCAATCTCCAAACCTTCGGTTCGAGCGATTTCCAAACCTTCGGTTCGAGCATCGATGACAATCTTTATCCCAACCACTTTACCGTCAGCGACCAGATTGAAAAGACCGACGAGTTCAGCGACTCTGCTGATAATTCGAGCGATGCAGAAGTAAGCTCATTCCAGAATCCCAACGAATTGCTCTTGCCAACTTACAGTCACTTTGTAGCGGCTGCAATTTCGCTCACGAACTGGATCAATCACCGCACTCCGGTCGTTGTTCCCCGAAACCGTTACGATCGCAAAGGCCAGTTCGGAACTTGGACTCCGGATCCAAATTCTTGTTTAAATGTGCGGGGACTTATTCTTCAGCGCATGTCGGAAGTCCCTATCACCACCAAACCCAATGCCGAGGGCTGTATTGTAGCCACAGGGCAATGGACGGATCCTTACTCCGGCAAGGTTTTTAAACGTCCCTACCCCGATGTCGAGATCGATCACGTGGTGCCTCTTAAAAATGCCTACGTGATGGGGGCCGCGAAGTGGTCCAACAAAAAGCGCTGCTGGTTTTCGAACTTTACTAAAAACAATTACCATCTGATTCCGGTTTCAGCCCACGAGAACGAAGTAAAAAGCGATTCCACACCCTATGATTACATGCCCAGTGCCGAAAGCTTTCATTGTGCGTATGTCCGCAATTGGCTCAAGATCAAACTTCTTTGGAATCTGGCTATGGTTCCACCGGAAGCTGAAGCGATTCATCAGGTGATCGCGAAAAATCACTGCCCGCCCTCGCAACTGCGTATGAGCAAAGCAGAATTACTAAAGGGCCGCGCCGACATCGAAGCCGGCTCTGTCATGTGTGAATCACCCTAGATGGGGTAGACAATCCAACAAATATTTCATGTCTATCGGGCGCGAGACCGTCATCGTCCCGATGGTCTCGGAATATTGATTCATCAATGCCCGAGAAACCAATTCGACTTCGATTTTTTTGTTCTCTTTGTGCACCATCGTCCCTTGGACCACTTTGTGGTAGCCCTTGGAAAAGATTGTCTTAATTCCGGCTTCGGCTTTGGTGTGCGCACTGGCGGGATAAAGATCAAAAATTGTTTTCCCGATCAACTCCCCGTAATCATAACCGAGCACGGTGTGCATGATTTCGTTGGCCATTCGGATAACACCCTCGCGGTTCACCGAATGCATCATAAACGGACTTTTTGAAAAGAAAGTCTCAAATAAATAAAGATCTGATTTCAGGTTATCCATTGGCTTCTTGTCCTCGCCGGCCGAGGGTCCCGTCGGAGAGAAATAGGGAAGCACGTCTTTTGCGGTGATGTAGCCAATCACAGCGCCCAGAGTGTTGATCACAAACACCCGATTTCCCACAGCGGTCACAACTTTTTTTACGATTTCGGGCAAAAACTCGTCTTCGTGGGTCAACTGGGCGGGCTCAAAAAGATCGCGGTGAAGAATCAAAGTCTCACGCTCGGGGTGGGCCTGGTAACGCAAAAAAATTTGCATCAGGGGCCCCTCGGTCAGAACTCCGTGGAGCCGCTCGGGACTGGCTTGGACCGCGGCGAACCCTTCAGGATTCTGTTTTAGAAATTCGATGGCCTCAGGCACGGTCGCCGAGAACGGCAGAACCGGTGTTTTCCGATGCATGATGTTTTTTGCTTGAATCATGCACCCAGGATAAACACTTCCAAATCAGTCGTCACCTGCTGGGAGCAAAAGTCCAGGATACTCTTCGGTTAATCGCGTGGCTTTAACTAATTCAGAAGCTTCCAAGCGATCGTACATGATCTTTAGACTTTTATTAGCCAACATTTCCCGCAGGGCCAGGAACGAGGCCTTGCCGCGAACGACAAAATTGCGGTTGGAATCCTGCGCCGCTGAATCTGTCACTACGGAGCCGCGTTGCAGATCCATGTTAATGAAATAATAAGATTGGCTAACGTCGCGGTCAAAAGGTTCGCTGCACAACATTCGTCGGACGGACGGAGTCAGCTCGCTGCCAACCACGTCAAAGAAAGCGCAGCGTTTGATCTTTGCCCGGTAAGCCAGACGGTAGGATTCACCCGAGTAATTCACGGACGATCTTTGACCGGTGGCTTCTGAAGTTGCCGTCGAATTTTTACTGACGTAGGTCCAGTAAAGTTCGTTGGAGTGCTGCAGGAACAGGCCCACGCTGGCGGTCGCTTGCGCGCTCACTGGGGAATCTGAACTTTCATCGGGAACCCCAAAAAATTTTAAAGCATTAAATCCCGCGCTGACTTTCCCATCAATTTTGAAGCCTCTGCTCGTTTCACGCCTGGTGCCACTCTCGCTGTTCGTCGTTGTAGAACGCTCCAAAGTTGCCGCCACCGACAGAGATTCGCTGACGGGTCCCGAGAGAATCTGTGGGGCTCCCTGGATTTCCACAATCACGTCCCGCACCTGGGAATGAAAACGGATTTCGCCAGAGCAACTGAACCATTTTTTTATCCGGTTGTAGGATCCACTTTCACACACGCAACGTTCCCGGGCTTCTTTGGCTGTTTCTCCGGCAAAAACCGACTCGCAAAGCTCTTTGTTTGTGAGGGGTAAGTTTTGTCCCGTTTTTTTAGCCGTGGAAAGATGAGCCGCATATTTTGCAAGCTTTGATCCCGCGGCCGGAGTCACTTGGACCATCTGAGATTGGTCGACCAAATTCTTG
>JAYUPS010000226.1:0-3204 GCA_043759945.1 Bdellovibrio sp. | reverse complement strand
GCTGGCTCAAACCGCCGAAGACATTGAACGGATCGCCGATCTCATTCTCGCAGGGCCGACGGTCCACTGACAAAGACCGTTCATGAACCGCTCACGATCCACAACACCGATAGGTTGGTTTTGGTTTTCAACAATCAAAAATTCTTTTCGGTACGACTCTCCACGTTTGGGCGGGCAATCAGCCACAGCGTGCTTGACCGTCGTAAGGCTTGGCTCAACTCCGTCCACACGTAAGAAATAATTCGGAGATTTTCTGAAAATTTCTAAAATTAAATTCTCATCGCTTGCACTTGCGTGTCGAAAGCAGAGATGTTCAACGATTGGTTTTTTCGGTCGTCCATTGTCGCCTAACATGCGGCCCCATGACGACATCTTTTGGCCTGTCTTCCCAGAAATACTTTTGAACCTTGCATTGTTCATTTCTGAAAGAATGCATGGGATAATAGATTCTGTCTTCATTCGCATCATCACTGGCATCGCCAATCACGATGTAACTTACAGACCCTTGGGTATCATTTATGATAGTGTGGGCAATGTTGGTCCCCGGCACGAACGCCACACCGTGCCCAGGTTTTGCCTCGTGAACAAAACCATTCATCCAAATCGTTGCGGTACCGGAAAGTACAAAAACAAATTCTTCTTCTGTTTTATGTGCATGAGGAAACGAGCTGCGCTGGCCCGGAGCCAGGGATTCAAATCCGATTCCAAAGGCTTTAAGCCCAAGTGGGTCTGTCAGTCGCGAGTATTCACTGAAAGTTTCGCTGTCGCCTGCATAATGCCAACCTTTGGATTTTTTTAGCTGCGTGCAATCGACAATATATTCAGGCCACTTCGAGCCTATTTCGCTAGATTGAACTGGTCCTGGTTTTCCTATGTGAGGACCGAGAGGTCTCTGAGGAGCGTCAGCCCACCAAATGCCACATGTTTCTTTTTGCTCTGGATTAACGGGAAACGAACACAGATTTTCTTTTTTGGTTCGCTCACCCAAGACAAGAAGTTCAACATTTTCATCGGTGTTATTTATAAAATTATGGGCAATGCCGGTTCCGGCAGGAAATCCCACCGCGCAATTTGGTTTGAGCTCATAAACATATCCGTCAATCCAAACATGGGGGCGACCTGATATCACAAAAGCAAATTCCTCTTCAATACTCTCGGCATGCGGGAGAGAAGTGCGAGCCCCTGGTGGAATCACGACATGATGTACACCCATTTTTTTGAAACCAGCGGGTCTGCTGAAGTTCGAATCCACAATCTTAATAGATGAACTTCGTGAATCGTCATTAGAAGTAGCGATTGTATCAGCTGCGATGACATAAGAAGAATAGGGAGACTTTGTCATAATCTGAACACCGGCTTCGAAGCGACAATCGTCTGATGCCAAGTTGTTTTTGCATCAAATTTTCCGCCTGGCAAAAGCCCCCAAACAGTTTCAATTTTAAATCCGGCATTTTTTAGGAGTTTGCGAAGCTCGGCATGGGAATAAACATTCTGCTGGAACTCGCCTCTGAAAATTTTCGTTTCGGCTTGTCTCGTATCGACAAGCGTCCATTTCGATGAGGTTCTCTTTTGCTTATGATCAAAGCTTGCCGCATCAATCATAAAAACACCTGGTAGTGGTTCACGACCCATCGACACAGGAGTTTTAAGTCGTTCACCAACACATGCGCCATTTAAAGTATTAATCACCAGTCTGCCGCCTGGACGTAAAACTCGGAAAACTTCTTTAAGCATGCGAGTATCGTCGCTGCGTTTTTTAAAATAGCCAAAGCTGTTATAGAGCGACACAACAAGATCAAAACGATTTGAAGAAAAATGTGGCTTCAGATTCTTCATGTCACCGCGAACAAAAACCGCTTTTGACTTCAGACGTTTACGCTCGGTTTCTGCCTGCCGAAGAAAGTTTTTCGAATAATCAAGGCCGGTCACTTCATGGCCAAGTTTTGCGAATACCAGTGAGTGGCGTCCAGTCCCGCAGGCCAAATCGAGAACTTCCGAATGGTCTGCAAGCTTTGTCATTTTAAGAATGTATTCAACTTCAGGCCGCGAAATGTTCTCCTTCGGAGAGAACATGATTTCGCCGGTGATCGGCATAAAAAAATCTTGCCACCATTCTTTCATTTAGACGTTTCCTTTTTCACACCAGTAAACATCTGTGCGATATGGCAGTCTAACTTGTGACTGCTCTTTAGTTTCCGGGTGAGTTTCAACCAGCTTGCGCACTTGATTTAACACTCCTATGCGGTCAGTTTCAGGAAGAGATGAAATAAAACTGATCGATGCGATACGATCGACAATTGTTTCGACGGATCCTTCTTGCGTGTAGGAAAATTGACTTAGCTGAAGTGGTGAAAAAAGATTGGTTTCAATGAAAGCTTTCTTCCAGTTCTGCGACTTGTACCGGGGCGCACCCCCTTCATGAGGATCGATGATTTTCGTGAGCTCCGCAACCCACGCCAGAGACTCGTCGCGTGCGTTCCAAATTAAACCCAACTTTCCATTCCGCTTAAGAATTCGATGAATTTCTTTGAGTGCCAAAGGTCCATTAAACCAATGAAATGCCTGTGCTGCGATGACCGCATCCACCGAGCTATCGGCCATCGGAATTCTCTCAGCAGAACCATCTAAAACCATGATGTCCGGAAACAAGGATTGAAACTTCTTTCTCATTCCTTCAACAGGTTCAACTGCAACAATCCTCGGCTCAAATGGCAGCAAAAATTTAGTAAATTTGCCGGTGCCAGCCCCTAAATCTACAACCACAGAGGAAGGGCCAATCTGAAGAGCATTGCCAAGAAATTCGATGGCATCTTGAGGATACTCAGGACGACCTCTCTCGTAAGAGTCAGCGGCCCGATCAAAACCGACCGAAGCTTTTTCATGTATTTTCATTGTGCGTCTCCATTCCATTTTGTGACGAGTCCTTAAGTGTTTTTAGAAAAATAAATTCATGGCTCATTCCTCGCGAACTTTCTATGGATGAGCTGAAATTCTCGAATAAGTATTTCAGCTGCCTGGATGTGCCCTTGCGTCGCACTTGAATGAGCGCAAGCACGAGGAATGTCTTTGTTTGCAAAATGAGTAGCAGCGATTTCAGCGTGCTTTGCCGCCTCGGTCAGTTCTTTCGATATTTCGAGAAAGTCTTTAGACAGCTTGTCTCTTGGATCGCTCATTCGTGCTCCATTCGCTGGTAAAAATCAGAAG
>JAYUPS010000225.1:0-8310 GCA_043759945.1 Bdellovibrio sp. | reverse complement strand
TCTTTGGCAGTTCTTTTCTAAATTCCACAAATTTCGGGATTTTGTAATTGGTGAGCGTTTTTTTAGCGTGCTTAATAATTTGATCCTCGGTCAGGTTCGGATCTTTTTTCACCACAAAGACTTTCACCAGTTCTCCGGAATGTTCGTCAGGAATTCCAATGGCGGCCACTTCAAGAACTCCGGGCAATGTGGCAATCGCGTCTTCGACTTCGTTGGGGTAGACGTTAAATCCTGAGACCAAAATCATATCTTTTTTGCGATCCACAATTTTCAAATAATAGTTTTCCAGTTGCACGGCCATATCGCCGGTCTTAAGCCAGCCATCCACAAAGACTTTGGCGGTTTCATCGGGGCGGTTGTAGTAACCCTCCATCACCTGGGGCCCCTTTACCAAAAGTTCCCCCGGCGTTCCCTGAGGCACCTCTTTGCCATCGTCATCGACCAACTTGATATTGGTTTCGGGCGCCGGCAGACCGATGGTACCCGCAATGTCGCCTCCCTTGACCGGATTGACAGCCACGAGCGGAGAAGCTTCGGTCAGACCGTAGCCCTCCATGATCGGAGACTTTGTTAATTTTCGCCAACGATCCGCGACCGTGGTTTGCAGGGCCATTGCGCCGGCAACTGAAACTTTGCAGTGGGAAAAATCAATCTTTTCAAAATCTTTGTTGTTCATCAAAGCGTTGAACAAAGTGTTGACGCCCGTCATGGCGGTGAAGGGAGTCTGTCGCAAGGTCTTTACAAATCCGGGAATGTCGCGCGGATTGGTAATCAAGATATTCTGCGCGCCGTACTTCATGAACGCCAGGGAATTCACCGTAAGCGAAAAGATATGGTACATCGGAAGGGCCGTGATAATAGTTTCTTTCCCGGGCACCAGCAAGGGGCTCATCCAAGTCACAATTTGCAGTACGTTGGCGACAATGTTTTTGTGAGTTAAGACCGCGCCCTTCGACACGCCGGTGGTGCCGCCAGTGTATTGCAAAAAGGCGATCTCGGATTGTTTGATCTCGACTTTTTTGTAAGGTTTTTTTGAACCCAATTCCAAGGCGGTTTTAAAAGAGTAAGCTTGCGGCAGTTTGTAATCGGGCACCATTTTTTTTACATATTTGACGACGGTATTGACGATTAAATTTTTCGGAAACGGGAGCAGCTCGCCGATGCTGGTCACCACGATCGATTCAATCTGCGTGTCCTTTATGATTTTTTCCAGATTGGACGCATAGTTGGAAAGTATAACGATGGCTTTAGCGCCAGAGTCTTTGAACTGGTGTTGCATTTCCGTGGGGGTGTACAAGGGGTTTGTATTGACCACAATAAGTCCGGCCCGCAAGGCTCCGAAAAGCGCCACCGGAAACTGCAAAAGATTGGGCATCTGGATGGCGATGCGATCGCCCTTTTTTAGGCCCAGCTCATTTTGTAAGAACGAAGCAAACTGGCCTGTGAGCACATCCAATTCGTCAAAGCTCAAGGACCGTCCCATATTGCTAAAGCTCGGAGAAGTCCGGTATTTCGAGCAGGCTTCATCAAACAATGCCATAATGTTTTCATAAGAACTCAGGTCGATCTTAGTTTCCACGCCCGGGTTGTAATGCTTCTGCCAAGGGAACTCGATCTCTGCCATGAAACCTCCGGGGGATTAGGGACTCCCTCAAAGGTCGCCAAAGAGCTCGGGGATGTCAAAAATTTATTCAGTCGTCGGGCTTTTTAGGCCGTCCAATAACCCACGACAAAAGCTACGACTTGGCGGCCGCCTAAAAGGGTGGTCTAGTTGGGATGCGCACCCCAAGTTTTGCACAGTTAAGGAATTGTATGAAATTATTTATCTCGGTTTTTTTTGTGATCTTCGGTGTCTTTGGGCTTTCGGCCTGCAGTGGCAAAAAGTCCGACGAGACCAATTCCGTAAATCCCCGAGCCCCCGGAGAAAAACCCGGCAAGCCGGGCGAAAAACCGGGGGGATCCCGGGAGCTGACGGTGAGCGATAAATTTTTTATTCGCGCCGTGCATGGTCAGCGCATTTCGCATGAGATTTTTTCGGAACTCTGGATGCACATTTGGGAAAACCGGATGAGTCGACCCAACAGTATTTTTTTGGATCTGATGCAATTTATTGAAACCCACCGGGACCCGAAAGCGAACCATTATATTTTGAAGAACAACCAATGTCCCTAGCGTCAAACCCAGATGGTGGTGCGGTACAAAGACCAAGCCAAAACCGCGGTTTCGAACGTGAGTTTTCAAGTTGCCGATTGTTCTCGCAATCCCCAATGGCAAGAGCTGGCCTACGCCACGGTTTTAGATCGAGCTGACAGTAACGGCGGAGCCGTTAAAAGCACGATACAATGGGATATTTTCAATCAATTTTTTCCGCGGGGCGCCGGCAAACATTTGTCGACGGAAAAAATGCGTTCGAAGTGCATCATGGAACATTTGGACGAGAAAAGATTGGCCCGTCTTCAATGCGAGTTTGTCGGGCAAAGTCACGACAGCGAATCCCATCTTTTGTTTTCGCGGCTTAATTTCGACCGAGGTTCAAATCAGCTGGTCATAGCCGAAGGCAAAAAATTTAAGAACGGACTAGAAGCCTGCGAAGACGCTAAATTTTGTACCGTGATTAGAGTGCCCAACGAAGGAACCATCGAAATTATCGAGACGTTGGGCTCTGGGAAGCCCGAACGCGTCGGCATTTCGGCGCCTCAGGCGCTAACGCCAATTTCGGCCGGCTTGGACCCTTTGGATCAAAATGCCCTGGGAGAGGTCATCAAACCCGCGGAAGACCCTGCAGAAAAAGTTGACCCTCAAGCACAAAATCTTTAGACCAATGGCCTATGCCAAAAAAGAATGAAAAAAATGAGCTCCCCAAGGTTAAATCGAGCGTCGGCCCCAAAATCGGTAACAAGATAAATAACTTCTCTTTGCCCGCAACGGGCGGAGAAGTCGAACTTTCGCAATTCAAAGGAAAAACCCTGGTTCTGTATTTCTATCCGAAAGATGCGACACCGGGTTGCACTCTGGAGGGTCAGGATTTTAGCCGTCTTTTGCCTAAATTCAAAAAAGCCAATGCGGTCGTCTACGGAGTATCTCGGGATTCTCTGAAGTCTCACGAAAAATTTAAGGAAAAACAAAATTACGGCGTTGAGCTGATCAGCGACGTAGAAGAAGTCCTGTGTCGTTATTTTGACGTCATCAAGGAAAAAAACATGTACGGGAAAAAGGTCTGGGGAATCGAGCGCAGCACCTTTGTTATCGGTCCCGACGGAAAACTTGTCTCAGAATGGCGTAAGGTCAAAGTCGAGAATCACGCCGACGAGGTTCTCAAAACGGTCCAATCCATCTAAGGTTATTGTTAAGTTTCGTTTCAGATTGATTCGAAATTTGTTAAGGCTCGACTAAAGTATTGGCCGTAAATAACCGAAAAGTCAGGTATGAGAGCAACTAGTTCGACGGTTCACAGAATCTTCATCGTGACTCTTCTTTCAATCCTCATGGTGGGTGCCGGTTGCACGCGCAAAAAAGACAAGGCCGCGATCACAGGCATTGCCGCGACGGTGGACGCGACCAACTCGACAATCGTTGCCAGCGGGGGACCTTCAACAGCGGACGGTGTTGCAGCTGCCACCGTGACCGTGACACTTTTAGATGCGGCCACCTTGCCCGTCGCCGGTGTGGTTCCTGGATTTGAAGTGGCACCTGTTACGGGCGTGGCTCTTTCAGCTTGTTCGCTCACCGACACGCTCGGGGTTTCCACCTGTTCGTTCACATCCACGGTCGCCGAAACGAAATCGGTCGCGATCAATTATCCGGTATCGAAAGCAGGAAACACGGTTGTCTTTCAGGCGGGGGCTGCCGCCAGACTTTGCTACACCACTCAACCTGGTGGTGGCACCGCCGGAGTCGCGTGGGCGCAACAACCCGTTGTTTTTGTGGGCGATGCCAATTGCAATTTGATTAGCGGAGCGACAAACAACGTGACGATGGCTCTCAGCGTTGGCACGGGGGTCTTGAGCGGTACGTCCACGGTTGCCGCGGTCGCCGGAGTGGCTACGTTTAGCGACTTGAGAATTAATTTGAGCGGCAGTGATAAAAAATTAAACGCCACGGCTGCCGGTTTAACCAGTGTTGAATCTGCTGCTTTTTCAGTTCTGGGTGGAGCGCCGACGGCCATCGCCTTTGGCACCCAACCCGGCGGAGGCCCTGCCGGTTCCATTTGGTCTCAGCAACCAATCGTTAATCTCGTGGATACCGAAGGCAACATCGCGACCAGTGGTTATGGCACCGTCGTGGTCTCGCGAGAGACCGGGACCGGAACCCTGGGGGGTGCCACCTCTCGCACCACGAACACAGGCACAGCAACTTTTTCAGGCTTAACTTGGGATACTATCGGAACCAAATCTCTGCGCGCAACGGCCTTCATGGGAAGCGGAACTTTGAGCGTTGTTTCTGGAACTTTTGGGATTACGGCCGGCGCGGCCTCAAAACTGGCCTTCACCACCCAACCCTCGGGAGCCACCATTGGCGTGGCGTTTGGGCAGCAGCCCGTTGTGCAAATTCAAGATGCCGGGGGCAATGTTGTTACGGGTGCGACCAATTCTGTGACCTTGGATATCGTTTCGGGAACGGGAACACTGGCGGGTGCCGTCACCGTTTCAGCCAGCGGAGGCAGCGCGGTTTTTAGCGGTTTGTCTATCAATGCCACTGGTCTAAAAAATCTCCGAGCCAGTTCCGGAGGCTTGGCAGCCGCAACTTCGGGAACATTCTCGGTGCAAGCTTCGGCTCCGACGAAGCTCTGCTTGCTCAATTCTCCGGGCACGGAAACGGCCGGACAAAGCTTCGCCACGCAACCGGCTTTCTTTATTTGTGACAGTGACAACAACTTGGCCGATTCGGCTACGGGTACTGTTTCAGTTGCTGTATTTAGCGGGGGCGGCTCACTCCTTGGAACGGGCACGCTTGCGACTTCGGGAGGCTACGCGATCTTTTCGGATCTGCGCATGAATCAGTCGGGAGTTGGAAAAATTCTGCGGGCCAGTTATACGGGACCCTTGGGTGTGATCACGGCTGTTAACACCTCTTCTTTTAACCTTGATCCCGGAGCACCGGCGATTTTGCAATTTGCCATTCAGCCTGCGGGAGCCGCGGCCGGTGTAGCGTTAGCCACTCAGCCGTTTGTTCGCATGCTGGATGCTTATTCCAACGTGGTTACCAACAGCGCAAATTCTGTTACTTTGGCAATGGGCACAGCTTCAACGGGAGTTCTCACCGGCGCAGGCTCCCTGAATGCGAGCAACGGTTCGATTGCCTACGCAGGTCTTTCAGTGGACACTCCCGGAACAAAAACTTTGGTCGTGAGTTCAGGCACAATGGTTTCAGCAACTTCAAATTCCTTTGCAATCACTTCTGGCGGCGCAACCAAATTGGCATTTATCACTCAACCCAGCAACGGTACGGCCGGAATTGCATTGCTTAGCCAGCCACGAATTACGATTCAAGATGCGATAGGCAACACGGTTTCTTCTGCGGCCACCGTTTCGATATCGATTTTAGCTCCCGGCACCGGACTAATTACGGGATCAACCACGGCCGTAGCCTCGAACGGCACGGCGACGTTTGCGGGACTCAGTCTGGATACCGCCGAAACCGGCAAACAGTTGGTGGCCTCGAGTCCGAGTTTATCCAACGGAACTTCGAACACATTTAATATTTCTGCGGGGGCTTTTTCAAAACTTTGCATGAAAGTGCAGCCCGGAAACGGAACTGCCGGCGTAGCGCTGACCACTCAGCCGGAATTTTATATCGCGGATGTGGGTTGCACGCAAATAATGGGGGCCACCGACACGGTGAATTTGTCTTTGTTCAGCGGGACTGGAACCTTGGCCGGAGTGACCAGTCTTGCGGCTTCCAATGGGGTTGCGGCTTTCAGTAATCTTTCGCTCCTACTTTCGGGAAACAAAGTTATTCGCGCGACTTCGGGAACGATTACGGTCGACACAGCCACATTTACCATTTCTGCAGCCGCGGCAAGCAAACTGGCGTTCACCACCCAACCGGGAAATGGCTCCGCGCTGGTCGCTCTTGCCCAGCAACCCGTCGTGCAGTTTCAAGATCAATACGATAATTTTATTACTTCGGGCACCGGCACGGTCGCTCTTTCGGTTTCCTCGGGCAGTATTGGTGGATCAGCGACGGTGAATGCCAGTTCCGGGGTCGCGACCTTTTCGGGTCTTTCGTTTAACCCTGCGGGCGGTAAAACTTTGTATGCGACCAGTCCGCAATTGGGCACCACCTCTTTTGCTTCTGGAACTTTTAGTATTTCTCCGGGAAGTGCCACGAAACTGATCCTGACGGTGCAACCCGGTGGCGGAACGGCCGGCGTGGCGTGGCTCCAGCAACCAACCGTGCAGGTGCAAGACGCGGGGGACAACGTCGTCACCGCGGGTTCGACGAGCATTGCCCTGTCAGTAAATTCGGGGACTCTTTTTGGATCGACAAGTCTTTTCTCGGTTTCGGGAAACGCGGCTTTCACCGGTCTTAACATGCAAGGTGCGGGAACAAATTTTATTCTGACCGCGGCAGCGTCGGGCTTAACTTCGGCAGTTTCGACTCCGGCCTACACCATTCTTCCGGCCGCACCCAGTGCCTCGGTTTCGACTTTGTCCGGATCGCCGACCACCATTTTTGCTGCGGGCTCGATGTACACTTCGGTTCTTTCGGGCGTTATTCGCGATGCGTACGGTAACGTAGTACCAAGCAAAACCACTAATATCAGTTCCAGTCGGGGTGCGACCGATTCTTTTGTTAGCGGCACAACGTCTGTGAGCAATGCTTCTGGACAAGTTTCGTTCACGGTTTATTCGAGCACCGTCGGTGTCGGCACTATGACGGCGTCAATTCCGGCAGACTCAGTCACTGTGACCCAAAGACCCATCATCACTTTTGAAAGTTTCGTTGCCAACGTCGCCCAAAGTTCTTGGTCGGTCGCCCCTGTAACGATCGCTGCCAACGGGTCGAGCACGGCTGCGATGAATGTGATTTTGCGGAATGATGTCGGAACTTTGTTGCCCGGAAAAAATGTGACGGTGGTTTCCACACGGGGAACCTTAGACACTGTAGCGACTTCGCCAAGTGCCACCAATGGTTCCGGAGCGGCCACTATTTTAGTGAGTTCTTCGACACGCGGGGAGCCTTCGTTTACGATTGCGTCTTCGGCAGACTCGCTGAACCTGACAACGGCGGCCAAAGTTCTTTTCTACGATGTGGCTCCAATCGCAGATTGGCAAGCACAGCTGGCGAACTCTTCGGTAAATTCGATGGGTCCCGGAGTGGCTGCGACCACGACTTGGAAAGATCTTTTCAATTTGGGTCCCAACGACGGAACTTTGACAAACATTGGAACTATTGCGACCAGTGGTTGGTGTGGAACCGGTACGGGCACCGTTGGCGCCTGCGCTTCGGGAGCTTACCGGTTAGTCGTTGATGGAACAAATGACTACGTGAATTTCGGCACGGGTGTTAACAGCGCTTCCGATCGGACCCACGAAGTTTGGTATCGAACGATCACTCCGGCGGATCGTGGAGAACTGATTTTGTCTAACGGAGACGCCGCCAACCGTGGTTTAACTTTACGTCAGGCTTGGGATGCTTCGGGCAAAATCGAACTTACTGCTGGCGAAGCGAGATCTTATCCCGGCGAAGTTTGGTCGGACACGCCCTTGGCTTATTATCGAATGAACGAAACTTCCGGCACGGTGGCCATCGCCAACGTCGGAAACAACGGCGCTATTTCTGCCATGGGGACTTTGGGATCTCCGACCGGTATACAAGATCCGGGAACGGCTTATTACTTTGACGGAGCGGCCTCTTACATTGATTTTGGAAACGTCTATCCGCCAACGAACAATATGACCATCTCGGCGATGATTTATCCGGCATCGGTGACGGGCACGGACACGATTTTTAGTAAGGGAAGTAGCGCGACTCAGGGCTACGCTTTGCAACTGGTGAACGGGCGGATTACGATGCGTTCGCGCGATGCGGGCGGTAATCGTATCGCGACCGGCGCGACCGTTCTTACCGCCAACACCTGGTATCATGTTTCCGGAGTACGAGATTCGACGGGGACGATCATGCGCGTCTTTGTCAATGGAGTCCAAGACGGATCCGTGCAAGTGGCAGCCACAGCGTCAACGAGTACCAACAACACCAATATCGGCCGATTGCAGACGGCGATCAATTACTTCCACGGGCGAATTGACGAAGTGGCGGTTTACAGCTCGGCTCTTTCAGGCACTCGTGTTGCGGCGCACGCGGCGG
>JAYUPS010000224.1:0-3230 GCA_043759945.1 Bdellovibrio sp. | reverse complement strand
ACACTTTCGCAAATCGATGAATTGTTGCCCGAAGGAATCGGTGACGAGAACGACGAACAAAAAGAGCGTCTCGGTGATTTAACCGACAAACTTTCGCAAAGTGTGATGACTTCCTACTCCGAAGGCGAAGATGAGCTCATGAAGATCAGTGAGCAGTTGCAAGACATTACGACCACCACCGATTTCTTTGAAAACGAGAAAGCTCAGGGAAAGCGCGCCAAAGAAGAAGAAAAAGCGCGTCTGATTCGAGAAGCTCTGATGGATTTAGAAAAAGCCGCTTCCGTTTCCAACCGGGATAAGAAATGGCTTGAACGCTTTGACCTTGCGTTGCATGAAACCGCGCCGACGGTCGCCGTGGATCAAAATGAGACAAGCGAAGGTCGGTTTTCAGAGGACCAGGACATTTCTCTCGATCAAGATTTGAACGTGGATCTGCACGACTCGGACGAATCGGTTTAATTGCCTAAAACCTGCCTCAGTTTGAGACGGGCTATTCCCCGCAACCCCGTGTGATGGCAAAATTACCTGAAGGGGGAAATGCATGAAAAATTCAATGCGTTTTATCTCAGTAGCGATTGCAATCGTGGCTGTTTCGACTCAGTTCGTGAACTGTTCCGATACTTCTGAGGGTAATTTATTCGGTAATAAAGATGGGCTCAACACTCAATCGAATTACAGTTCGTCGCAAAGTTCATTTCTTCAGGCGAAAAACGAACCCCCCCGCATGGAGTGCACCCAGGATCATATTCAGATCGGTGGAATTTGTGATGTCTCGGGTTCCGAAGATAACTACATCGAATATTCCATGGCCGACCAAGCGGGTCTTCCGGTACCATGGGCCTCGGGAGCGCAAAGTGTGACCGTGCTCCAAGAAGGTCGCTGCGAAAATGGAAGATATTTTTTGATCGTGCCCCGTCCGCCGGCTTCTTTAATTTCTGGTGCGATGGCCGCCAACCGTTGCAAGTCGGTGGGATGTTGGGAAGAGTTTCGCATCAACAGCCGAATTTTTGTACGCCGCAAAGGTCTGAAGCAATTTGAACTTCTTCAGGCAGCACCGATTCTTCCCATCCGTATCCAACTCATCATCGACAGTCAGTGTCCGGCTCCTTAGGTATTAAAAATTAACTCCTCCGGTTGTGCACCATTGGGAATCCGTTTGGTGGTCCCTGTATTATGGAATGTCAATAGCAGCACCTACAGCCCCTCGGGTCTTTACCTATTGCCGGCCCCCAGGTGGGCGGGTGGAGCGAGATACAAATTGCGGGCTCTGTTGGGAGCTACCGCTAAGAACCTTAAGGACTGCGAAATTCACCGTGTAAGTTGGGTCATTTTTTAGGTGACCTGTTGTGACCGAATTCAAATTACCGTTTTTTCGGGACATTCGCGACTTCATATTAAAGACGTACGTGCTGTTGGTGAAAGAGTACGATGTTACAATTTCCTCGCCGTTGGTGCACGTTTTAACGTCAACCCATTCGTCATTTACAAATGTTTGTAACTGACCATCATTGCGCGCGCGGATCTGAATGGAATCGGCTTGGATCTGAGCCGTGCAATTGCGGAGCGTTTGGGTAAACACTCCCAGGCAAGCCTTGGGATTCAGGCGCGTGCCGCGCACGGCAAATTCTTTGGTTTCGCCACGCTTAAGGCTCGGTGTCCCTAATATATTCCTCAGGGCCTCGCGCATGTGGGGCTTTCGATCCAAATCCGAAACATTTTGGGCGCAGGTCATTTCAAACTTTGTCGGGAGAACCGGCTTTTCGGCGACTTGCGGAGTTTCATCCGCTTTTTTTGCCGGAGCTTTGGGTTCCTGGGGTTGTTGGCTGATCACTTTGGGATCTTGTTTTTCGGGCAGCGGGCGCTTGGGTGGTGGTGAAGTTGGAGTTGCAGCTGCCGCGGCTGGTGCAGGCTTGGCATTTAAAATGCGAACGTCTTGCGGATTAAAAGTTTCTTTTTTTGCCGTGCCGGATTCAGCTAATGACGGCGCGGTCATAAAGATTTTCACGGGATCTGTGACGATGCCTGGTACGCTCGGGAGAGGCGGAAGTGCTGAACTGGAGACTGGTTTGATGTCCGCTTTAATCTGTAAGTCGCCGGCATCTTTGAGTGGCGCAATTTTAGCGGCTGGCGCAGCAACAGGTTTAGCTACCGGAGTAGCTGTGGTCGCGATCTTTTTTGGTTTTATCAAAGCGGGTTTGGCCTGTTCTTCATCGACGTTTTGGTCCCTGTTGCTTTCAAAATTTGGCTCTATCGGTCGCTGTGTCGGTCGTTGCGTTGGAGGGCGGTAGCTGGGCCTGGCCGAACTTTCGCCGTGTCGTTTTTCAGAGCGTTGCCGGCGCCGAATCTGTTCAATCACCGTGATGTCTCCGGAAAAACATCCCCAGCGTTCTTCGCCGTTTGTCAGCGAGTTACAGCTTTGGCGAATCGTGGCTTCATGAGCGTCCGCATTGTAGGCCATGGCCAATTCCCCCGAAAGCAGCAGAGCAATGGTGGAGACCAACAATTTATTAGGTGACGGCATAGATACCTCGCTTCACTAGTTTGTAAAAGCAAGGCAAATGCCACTTCGGGGAGACCACGACGGGATTGACCTCTCATTTTGAGACAGTACTTGGACGCAAGACTGTTAGGGTCATCAGGTGTCTAGTTTTTTGACGGGCTGGCGTTGTGGGGTCGTGGTGGGGTCGTTTCGAATTCAGTAATCAAGTTTATTCAAAGGGACCTGGCGAAGTTTTTCTAAATCAATGGCTTGCAGATGATCCTGCAGGGAACTCAGAAATCCAACCTGCTCGTGAGTTAAAATTTGGTGAAACTCGAATCTCAAAAACAATTCGATCAGGTCTTGATTCACTGATTTCCCCGAAACGTCAGCAATCATCCAGCGCAGAAGTTTTGTACGATCCAAATCTTGTTGAAGCTTCCATAAGACTGGTAAAGCTCGATCCTGTTCGCGCACCAGGTTGGCATCGACTCTTAATTTTGTGTCAGGGCTCATAGACTTTAAAGAGCTTGAAAATTGATCTAATTCGCTCGAGGGAAACCACAAGACGTCGATTCCCAAAAGTGCCGGTGCGGAATTCTCCTCCAGAATTCGAATTTCTAGTTCGCGAAACTCTCGGTTTTGGAGCCAGTTCAGGGCCGCCGGAGGGAGCATTCGAGAGTCCCCCCGGATGCCGATCACAATTTTTTCGGCAAACATCAGGTGGCGCAAATATTCGGGATGGTGTCCA
>JAYUPS010000223.1:0-3231 GCA_043759945.1 Bdellovibrio sp. | reverse complement strand
GTCGGAACCAAAGAATCGGGATTGATTTTGAAAATCGATGATGCCGATCAAGCCCGCACAATCAGTTCCCGACTGGGCGATCAGCTGGGAACGGGATTTCGGGTCCGCGACTGGCGCGACATCAACGAAAATATTTTTGAAGCGGTGGAGCTAGAAAAAGTCGTTTTGTTTTTTGTGATTTTAATTATCGTCGTGGCCAGCAGCTTTAACGTGGCGACTTCGCTCTACGTGCACATCGTGCAGCGCTACCCTGAAATTGCGGTTCTGAAATCCCTGGGGGTTTCGCCGCGAAAAATGCTCGTGCTGCTCGCTACCCAAGGTTTAATTTTGGGTGCAGCCGGCTGCTTGGGCGGGATCATTTTCGGTGTGTTGCTGGGCTATCTTTTTGAATGGGCTCAAGTTCATTTGGGAATTCTGCCCCAAGAAATTTACCGCATCGGGCATATCGATTTGTCCTTCAAACTGTGGGATTTGATTTTGGTGAGCCTGACCACGATGACAATCTGTTTGGCCGCTACTTTGGCTCCCGCCCTAAAGGGTTCCAAGCAATCACCGGTGGAGGGTCTGCGCTATGAGTGAACCAATCTTGCGCGCGCGCAGGTTAGTCAAAAATTATCAGCAAGGCGTATCGCAGCTTCCGATTTTAAAGGGCGTCGATATCGATGTTCGTGCCGGCGAGTCCATTAGCATCGTGGGATCCTCGGGGGCCGGAAAGAGCACGCTTTTGCATATTTTGGGCACACTCGATCAGCCAGATTCGGGAGAACTTTTTTGTGACAACGTCGATCTACTGTCGATGAATCAAGAGGACCTGGCTAAGTTTCGAAATCGCGAAATGGGATTTGTCTTTCAAACGCATCATCTTCTGGCCGAATTTACAGCTCTGGAAAACGTCATGATCCCTTGCCGAATTGCGGGGGATTCAAAAATGGCCGCAAAAATAAAGGCGCTGGCTCAGCTCGATGCTTTGGGGCTTTCCGAACGCGTTCAGCATTTCCCCAATGAACTTTCAGGGGGAGAGTTGCAGCGCGTTGCGATCGCCCGGGCCTTGGTTCGTCGTCCCAGAATTTTATTTGCCGATGAGCCCACGGGAAATTTGGATTCACAAAATAGCCAAATTATTCAGCAAGTATTTTTTAATCTCAAAGAGAAGCTGGGTCTGACCCTGATTGTCGTTACTCATGACTTAAATTTTGCGCGCCGATTTACCCGGTGTTTGCGTATTTTGGACGGGCGATTTGTGTGACATTCGTCTTTGACTTCTTTGGGCTCAACTTGCTAGTCTTTCCGAGCTTATAAAACTGATGAAGAATGGTAACCTAAGTTGTTAAAATTGCTAAAAAAAGTAATTGATTCCTTATTTTTATCCGGGCTCACCTTGGCCCTGATTGCTTTCATGTCCACGGACGTCCTGGCTCAACTGGCAACACAGCCGGCAACACAACGGGCAACGCCTAAGCCAAAGCCCGCTAAAAAAGTGAGCCGCCCGGCAAAACAAGAAATAAAAAAATCCAGCGCTTCTGCGGAAGTCAAAGCGGGCTCGGTGATCGGAAAAATTTCCGTCGAGGGACAAAAAAAGATTGAAGCCGACGCGGTCTTATCCCGAGTCAAGTCGGCGGTGGGTTCTCCTTTGAGTGCGCAACAAATCAGGGAAGACATCCAGGCCCTGTTTAAAACCGGATTCTTTTACGACGTTCAAGTCTTTCAAGAGGCCGAGGGCGCAAAAACCAATCTTATCTTTAAGGTCGCGGAAAAGCCGTCAATCGTGGAGCTCAACTTCGAAGGTCAAAGCGAAATCAAGGCCGAAGAGCTTCAAGAAGCGTCCGGTTTAAAAAACTTTGAAATCTTAAATCAAACCAAAGTTCGCGAGGCCACCGAAAAAATTCAAAAGCTCTACGAGGACAAAGGCTTTTTTCTAGCCAAGGTCGAGCCCAAGATCGAAGACGTCAAAAAGGACGAGTCAGTGAAGGTCACTTTCACGATCTCGGAAAACGACAAGGTTAGAGTCAAAAAAATAACGTTTTTGGGAAATCAGAAAATCAAGGACGGTGCTCTGAAAGCGCGCGTTCAAACCCAAGAGGGCGGATTCTTCGCGTTTTTAAGCGGTTCGGGATCCTACAAGCAAGAGGCCTTTGATCGGGACGTTCAAATTCTGCGTTTGATTTATTTCTCCGAAGGTTACGTCCAAGTAAAAATCGACAAGCCTCAAGTCTACGTGACGCCCGACAAAAAAGACGTCTACATCACCATCCGCATCGAAGAGGGTGAGCAATTTTATGTCGGCGACATCGATTTCTCCGGGGACTTGCTCTTTCCTCGAACAGAATTGAGTGATGCCATCCAAATCAACAAACAGGAGATTTTTTCGTACGAGACTCTGCAAAAAGATTTGGGAGAGTTGCAGGCAAAATACGGGGATTTGGGATACGCTTTTGCCAACATTATCCCGCGCACGCGCATCAACGAAAAAGACCGCAAAGTCGATGTGACCTTTGAGTTCGACAAAGGGAACAAAGTTTACTTCGGTTCGATCAATGTCGTGGGGAACTCGAAGACGCGCGACAAAGTGGTGCGCCGAGAACTTAAAATCCGCGAGGGCGAGCTCTACAACGAAACCCGGCGCCGGGAATCTTTGGAAAATATCCAGCGTTTGGGATTTTTTGATGAAGTGAATTTTAAGACCTCGACGCCGCCGGAAAAGCCCGACGTCATGAATATCGAAATCGCCGTCAAGGAACGCAACACCGGCAGCATTCAATTGGGAGCGGGTTACGGGAGTGCGACGAAATTCACGCTTCAGGGGCAGGTCAACCAGGCGAATTTCCTGGGCAAGGGTCAAAAACTGAGCGCGGGTCTAAATATTTCTGAGCTTTCTTCGCAGTACAATTTGAATTTCACCGAGCCGTACTTTATGGACACCGAGTGGTCGCTTGGGTTTGACGCCTATCAAAGCATAAATATTCGGTACGACTACAACGAAAATCGCCTGGGCGGAGCAATCCGGGTCGGGCATCCGCTGGATGAATTCTTGTTCGGGAGCCTGCGCTACCGGCTCGATCGCACCAATTTGGAAGCCCAGTACACGCGGGGCGTGCTCGACACCGACTTGGATATCTTTCCTCTCGACACGGCTTCGGGTCTGACAAGCTCGATCACCGGGACCGTGGAATATGACCGACGCAATGATCGGTTTTCGCCCAGCAAAGGTGTCTACACTTCGGCCAGTCTCGA
>JAYUPS010000222.1:0-8376 GCA_043759945.1 Bdellovibrio sp. | reverse complement strand
GCAGATTTCACCCAAAGACTACACCGACACAATTTTGAAAAATCTGGGCATGAAGATTGAGCAATCCGTGCGTGTTCCTGTTTACCGTCCGGCCTATTTTGAAAAGCGCCGTCAAGATTTCCTGAAGCAATACAAACCCACGAATCCGGTCAAACTGGGATTTATCGGAGGTCTGGATTTTGAGGCCAACCGTGTCAGTCTTGATTGGATTTTGGATCACATTTGTCCTGAGCTAAAAAAACAAAATTTTCAAGGCAAGTTCGAGGTTGTCGGTGGCGGAGCCTCGGCAGAACTTAAAGATAAAATCGCAAAGTTTCCGTTTATTCATTACGAGGGCTTTCGACAGGATTTAAGTGATTTTTGGAATCAAATGTCGATCATGCTGGTTCCCCATATTTTGGGATCTGGCGTTCGCATCAAGCTTTTGGATGCCCTCGGTTCGGGAATTCCTGCCCTGGCCAACGATCAAGTGCTCGAGCGGATTCATCCGGACCTGCAAGCATCCCCCTTTCTCGTCGAGTCCTCGGAACCCGGCGAATGGGTTGATTTTATTATGAAGCTGCAGGGTCAGGATCTGCGAGAATCCCTGCAGTCGCACGGTCTTGACCAAGCCCATCAGTTTGAGAACGTCTACCCGGAATACGTTACTGGTGTCTTGTGAATCGGTCTAAAAAATCTTCTGTTCTTTTCGTGAAAATTGGCGCGCTCGGGGACGTGGTCATGGCTTTGCCAGCGGCAAATTATTTGACCGCGCAGAATTTCGAAGTAACCTGGTTGGTCGGGAAAAGCGCGCACAGTTTGGTCGAGCACTTCGCGGACATTGAAAATATAATCTCGGTTAACGATGAAAAACTTCTTAAGGGCAATTTTTTTGAAAAACTAAGCGAAGTGGCCAGCATTCAAGCGCAGCTTTTTGGAAAACATTACGACCATGTGCTTTTGGGTCATGCGGATGCGCGCTATCAAATTTTAACGGCGCTGAAATCGCGAAATCCGATGCGTTTCGATTTTCCAGTTACTTTGCACCATGCCCAGGCCTATTTTCAAATGGCGCAAAAAATTACGGGGCCGACGAAAAAGTCACTCGGGGATTATTTTTCAAAGCCATTGAGTTACTGGAGGGGAGCACAATCCCAAAAAATCGCGCTCGCTCCCGGAGGTGCAAAAAATATTTTAGCCGATGATGATTTGCGACGTTGGCCGTTGGAGCATTACGTGGCGCTCGCGCGATCTTTAATCCAGAAGGGATTTGACGTTCACTTGTTTGGCGCCAATTCGGACGCCTGGGTGCGCGCGGGTTTTCAAGGTCTGGCGGTTTGTGATCAGATTGGCAAACATGATTTGATTTCACTGATTAAAGAATGGTCGGATTATCGATTTTTAGTGACGCACGATTCGGGACCGCTTCATCTGGCAAGTTTGGCGGGAATTCCAGTTTACGGTCTGTTCGGTCCCACCCTGCCCGAATGGCGCTTCCCATTGAACAATCCGGGCGCAGGACTTGTGCTTGAGCAAAAATTAGATTGTCAGCCCTGCTATGATGGGAAAACCTATGCCCCCTGCGCGCACAAGAACTGTTTGCGAACACTGGAACCCAGTGCGGTCTTAGCTAAGATCGCTGATAGTCATCTTCGTATCTGACGATATCATCTTCGCCAAAATAAGTTCCCAGTTGAACCTCGATGAAATGAACCGGTGCTCCAGGATTTGCCCGAATCCGGTGCTTTGCTCCCTGGGGGATGTGGACGTAGGTTCCGCGTTTTATCGGGATGGTTTTTTCGTTGAGAATGACGAAGCCTTCACCGCTCACGATGATCCAATGCTCTTCCCGTCGCGTGTGACTTTGGTAAGAGATCTGCTGACCCGCCGCCACCGTAATCGTTTTTGATTTGTAATCGCTTCCATCCCTTAAGATTTCAAATTTACCCCAAGGACGCTCATCAAAAGTGTGATCGGCAATCAAAGGCGAGCTTTGATCTTTCAATTTAGCCACAACTGATTTTACGTCCTGAGTGTGGCCTTTTTTCGTAATTAAAACGGTGTCCGAACAATCCACCACGATCAGGTCATCCACTCCCAAAAAGGCATAAGTCTTCTGCAAAAAAGGGTAGGCAAAATTATTCTTAGCGTCGACTTCCAACGTTTCGGCTTTGGGGTTGGCTTTTTTCTCCCAGACATCAACGACGGCATCCCACGACCCCACGTCACTCCAGCCGGGATCAAAGGGAATGCAGGCCAATTCCGAGGAGGTCAATTTCTCCATGATTGCAAAATCGATAGAAATAGAAGGAATCTTTTCGAAGACTTCTTTCAGGTTCGACAGGTCTTTCTTCAAGAGCTCAAAAGGCTGCCAAATTTGCGGCTGAAATTTCTGAAACAACTTGATCATTTGGGCGGCTTTGAAAACAAAAATTCCGGCGTTCCAATAAAACGAACCTTCTTTTAGAAACTGCGTCGCCAATTCCAAGTTCGGTTTTTCGTGAAACTTATGGACCGAATGGGCGGCGCTTTGATGGCCATGCTCAATCGGGGTTTTTTCGGTTTGAATATAGCCGTAGCCCGTCGCCGGTTCCGTCGGTTTAATTCCCAGGGTAACGATGCGACCGGTTTTCGCCAAATCCTCGGCCAATTTTAGCGAGTTGGAAAAGACATCGGGTTTAGTGATCAAATGATCCGAGGGAAAAATGCCCAGGACTTCATCAGTAAGCCCTTCCATTTCGGCGATTTTACAAATCAAGGCAATGGCACCTGAAGTATCCCTACCAAAGGGCTCGGAAATAAATCGAACGCCATGGATACCAGAGTCTTTTAAATTTTTCTCACCGAGCAGTTTCATTTTGGCCGAACCTACGACCCACGGAACACCGAGCGGAAGCAGCCGGCGAACCGTCATGGTTTGCAAGGGTTCTTCAAACAAGGGGACAAATTGCTTAGGAAAGTTTGCGCGGGACAGGGGCCACAAACGGGTGCCACTTCCGCCGGATAAGACAATTGGTTTCATGGGCTTCTTGCCTCCGATATGTTCAACATTTTGCCGAGTTAGGCATCAGACCTCAAGGTATTTGAGAGGTCGCTTAAAAAGTACTTCAAAAACCATCTCCAGTAGATATAATTGGGGCCATGAAAACAACAGGGATTCTGCGTTATTTTTACGGGTCTTTTATTTGGTCTTTTCTGGGTTTGGTTCTGGCGGGCTTTTTAGGCTACCAAATGGGTGGTTCAAATATGGCCGGCCAGTTTGTTTTTCTGGCTTTTGTCTTGAGTCTCCTTGAAGTTTCTATTTCCTTTGATAACGCCGTCGTTAACGCCACGGTTTTAAAAGACATGACCCCCCTGTGGCAGCGTCGGTTCATGACCTGGGGTATTTTAATTGCCGTCTTTGGAATGCGGTTGGTGTTCCCGGTGGTTATCGTGGCCGTTTCGGCCTGGATTGGTCCCATTGAGACGATCAAGATGGCGATGTTTGAGCCCGACCGCTATGCCGAAATTATGACCGCCGTTCACGCCGAAGTCGCCGCTTTCGGTGGAAGTTTTCTGGCGCTCGTGGCTTTGAAATTCTTTTTTGACACGGACAAAGACGTGCACTGGCTCTCTTGGATTGAAAAACCATTGACCAAGATTGGCCGTTTCCATTCCATTGAAACTTCGTTGATGCTCATTTTCTTATGGATTTTCTCGAAATCGCTTCCGCCCGACAAAGCCTATCCAGTTTTGGTGGCCGGGGTTTGTGGTGTCGTCACTTTTTTAATTGTCGAGAGCATCGGGGAATTTCTGAAAGTTCCCGACGCCAAATCCACTGACATTCACAAAGCTTCTTTGGGGATGTTTTTGTATCTGGAAGTCTTGGATGCCTCGTTTAGTTTTGACGGAGTGATTGGGGCCTTTGCGATCACGAACAATTTGTTCTTAATCATGATTGGTCTTGGAATTGGTGCTTTGTTCGTTCGAAGTTTGACGATCATGATGGTGGAACGGGGAACACTCGAAGCCTTTGTCTATCTCGAGCACGGGGCTTTTTGGGCGGTGGGCGCCCTGGCGGTGATCATGTTTACCAACGTGCATTACCATATCCCCGAGGTTATTACGGGACTGGTCGGCGTCGGTTTGATATCTTGGTCCTTGTGGGCCAGTCACCAGGTCAAGCAAAAGTCCGCGGGATAAGAGGGGCTAAGTGAGACTATTCGGGATCAGTCTTGGGCGGGGGATCCCCCCGCTGCTGTTTTTCGAACTCTTTGGCCACTTTACCGGTGATACCCACCCATTCGGGGAACATCAAAGCAATCACGATAAAAACCCCGGTCACAAAAACGAATAAAAGTCCCAGCATCCAAGCAATTTCCATGAAATTCTTTTACTCGAGCCAGGCACGGTGGGCAATCGCTATGCACTATGGTACTTCGATAAACCATTATGACTTTTAATCCCAAAGACCGATTTTTCCATAAAGCCAAGAAAGAGAATTTCTTGGCGCGTTCCATCTACAAACTGGAAGAAATCGACCAAAAGTTCCGGATTTTTCGGCTGGGACAAAAGGTATTGGATTTGGGAGCGGCTCCAGGATCCTGGTCCCAGTACATTTCCCCGCGCATTGGTCCCCAAGGCCGCCTGCTTGCCATCGACTTGAAGCCGATCGCTTTAAATTTTAAAAATGCCGAGTTTATTCAAGGAAACGCTTTGGATTTTGACTGGAAAACGAAATTGACCGATTTCAAAGGTTTCGATGTGGTCGTTTCCGACATGGCTCCGTCGACGACCGGAATCAAATTTACCGACCAAGCCCGGTCTTTTGAGCTTTGCGAAATGGCTCTCGGGCTTGCGCTCTCGCACCTAAAACCCAAAGGTCATTTTGTCTGCAAACTCTTTCACAGTGCCGATTTTGGATTGCTGAAAAGAACTTTGCAGAAAAATTTCGATCGCTTTGAAACCTTAAAACCAGAAAGTACCCGTTCGGAGAGCAAAGAAATTTTCCTGGTCGGAGTTGGCCGCAAAGTTCCAGCGATAGAGCCCTCGCCATGAAAATTAACATTCTATGGCAAAATGAGCACGCGGTCCTGATTGAAAAGCCAGCCCTGAGCTTGTCGGTGCCCGGTCGCATGCAACAAGACGGTCGTCCGGTGGTGGGCTGGATTTTACAGGAGCAATTGCAAACCAATATTTTTCCCGTTCATCGTTTGGATTTCGAAGTGTCGGGTGTGATGATTTACGCTTTGTCAAAGCCGGCGCACGCCAAATTAAATCAATGTTTTGAAAACCGAGAAATAAATAAAACCTATTTGGCCGTGACTGAAACTGCAAAGCAATTGCCAGTTGGCTCCCAGGTTTGGACCCGAAAAATTCTGCGCGGCAAAAAGCGAGCTTTTGAGAGCGAGCACGGACTGTTTTCAGAAACCTGGGCCGAAATATTAAAGTCTGGCGACCCCGAGGTTCTGTGGAAGCTCCAACCCGTAACGGGTCGTTCCCATCAACTGCGTTTAGAGCTTTACCTGCAAGGTTTTCCCATTCGGGGAGACACGCTCTACAATAGCAAAGTAGCCTGGCCCCATCCCGGCATCGCACTGCGGGCGGTAAAAATTGAATTTCCTGAATCTGTAGCGAACGAATTTGGAATTCCCCTTTGCCAGGATATCGCGCCGTGGATATAAATCCCCAGCACATAAGCTATTTTTTAGAGGTCGCCCTGGCCCAAAACCTAAGTCACGCCGCCGTTCGGCTGGGGGTTAGTCAGCCCTCCCTCACGGTGGCAATCCGTCGCCTGGAACAAACGTTGAACGCTCAACTGTTTATCCGATCCCGTCGGGGCGTCCAGTTAACTCCCGCGGGTCGTCATTTGGCAGCTCACGGCCGAAGATTTTTAGAAATGTGGCAGGATTTAAAAAGCCAAACGGGGGAAGCCCAAAACGAAGTTCGCGGGCACTTTACGATTGGCTGTCACCCTTCGGTGGCTCTGTACGCCTTGCCGGAAGTTTTAGCCGAAGCGATGCAACAATATCCCGATTTGCACGTCGAACTAAAGCATGATTTGTCCCGCAAAATTTTAGAAGCCGTCGCCAATATTCGAATTGATGTGGGGGTCGTGATCAACCCGGTTCGACATCCCGACCTGATTTTAAAAAAGCTGGGTGAAGATCAGGTTACTTTTTGGTCTAAGCCCGGAATCTCTTCTAAGAATTTGCAAACTTTGATTTTGGATCCGGATTTAATTCAATCCCAGGACTTGCTAAAACAAGCCAAGAAAAAGGGCTTTAATTTTGTTCGGTTTATTCCGACTTCGAGCTTGGAGTTAGTAACTGAATTAACTCGATCGGGTGCGGGAGTGGGCATTATTCCGGGGAAAGTTGCCTCTCGTTTTGGTGCAAAAAACTTAATGCGTCTTAAAAATTCCCCGGTCTTCACCGACGAAATATTCATCGCCCACCGTGTTGAAAATCGTCAAGTGAAGTCCATTCAGAAGCTGGTCGATTTAATCGCTCAACATTTTGCAAAAGGTCCCGCTAAGATCAGCCCTTAGAAATAAGGGGGTCTTGTGAAATTTTTATTTTCTATGCTTGTGGTTTTGCAGTGGGGATCCAATTCGGCGCTGGCTTGCAGCGCTTTTTCAACGACCGGAAAGTTAGCCCCGCTTTTTGCTAAAAGCTACGACTGGGAAGTCGGTCACGGCCAACTCGTCATCAACAAAAGAAATGTTCAAAAATCCGCGCTCACGATCACCAGTGGGGCGACGGGGGCCCGTTGGACTTCGGCTTTTGGAAGCCTAACCTTCAATCAGCACGGCAGAGAATTTCCACTCGGGGGAATTAATGAACGGGGACTGGCTGTCGAAATATTGTGGCTTCCCTCGACAAAATTTCCGGATCCAAAATCGGCACCCAGCGTGAACGAGGCTCAGTGGATTCAATACCACTTGGACCGCGCGGGAACTTTGCGGGAGATGATTCAAATGGCAAAGCAGGTCGTGATTGCTCCGATTTTTGCCAAAACTCACTACATGGCCTGCGATGCGACCGGGGCCTGCGCCAGTTTTGAGTATTTAAATGGACAGTTAGAAATCGTTGAGATGACCGAGACCGTATTAACGAACTCCAGTTATCAGGATTCTCGTGAACACCTAAAGAATTTTCAAGGTTTTGGCGGGAGCCAGCGCATTCCGATGACGGGTTACACCTCTCTCGATCGGTTCGTTCGCATCGCGAGTCTAAAAAAAGCACTCTCCAATGTCTCCGCCCCCGAGGAGCGCAATACTCAGGCTTTTGAAATTCTAAGTAGCGTGCGTTCGCAGTCGCATTCAAAATGGCAGATAACCTACGACTTGGCTTTGAACAAAGTGACTTTCCGCAAACTCGATCAACCGCAAAGTTCCCTAAAGACGGTGGACTTCAAAGAATTCGATTTTGACTGCCGGTCCCCGGTGATGACTTTTGATATGAATAAGGCTGGCCGGGGCGATGTCACCGGTAGCTTCGACGTTTACTCGAAAGCTGAAAATCACCGTATGGTTTTAAAATCGGCCAAAGCCCTGGGATTGCCCGAAAGACTGGCTAAAGTCGTTTCGGATTATCCCAATTCCACAGTTTGTCTGTAATTACTATTCCGAGTAAGATTTTAAAGCTTCCACCACGCTCTTTGACGACTCCAGCGGCCGTGAAATGCTGATGGTCGCCAGGAAAGTGCCTTCGCTGTTCCTAAGTGCCGAAGAAACAATATCCACATTAAAAGTATGCCCATCTTTTTTCACCATCTGGGTCGTGGTCGAATTGTGAAAGCCGATATTCTTAATACTGTCCAGTCCACCAATTGCCAAATCGTGCATCGGGTGCGGGTACAACTGGGTCAAACTTTTTCCGATGAGCTCGTTGGGCTCGTACCCCAAGGCCTGGTGAATCTTGCGGTTGGCCATAACGATAGTCCCGCGGCCATCTAGCGAGTGCATCATCAGGGGGGAATTATCAAAAGCTTCTTTGTAAATGTGAACCAAGTCTTGCAGGGTTTGCACTTTTATCGATAAGTTCTTGGTTTTTTCTTCGTACTTTTTTAGGTGATCGTTGATTTGAATCATCTGGTGTTGCTCTCCCGATAAAAAACGCAAAATATCTTTCGGGCTGATGATTCCGCACAGTCGATCTTTAAAATCTTTGACGAGCACACGCTTGCTCGGGGATTTCATTAAGGCTTTGACAACATCGTCGATGGAATCATTGTCTTGCACGTAAACGGCCAGATCCAAAATATCTCTGTGGGCGTAGACTTTTTCGTTTTTCCCTGGATCTAAATAATGGCGGAGAGCGGCTTTTACCAGGCTGACCTCGGATAAAAGCCCCAGCACTTCGCCCGTCGGGGTAATGACGGGCGCGTAATGAATATTGCTGGAAAAAAACAAAC
>JAYUPS010000221.1:0-3269 GCA_043759945.1 Bdellovibrio sp. | reverse complement strand
TGTCGGTTCAACCGACGGCTTGGTTCTTTGAGATTATCCTGCTCGGGTGCTTTTGGAACCTTTACTTGTTTTTTTTGATTAACCTGCAAAACTCGTTTTCGCTCCGCATGATTTACGAGATCCAACAAAGACCTGATAAATCGATGCTCGTGAGTGACCTGGACATTTATTTTCCAAATCAGGTTAGTTTTCTGGCCAGGTTGCGGGCGCTCGAGCAGAATGGGATGATTCGACTAACAGGCGATAAGGTCCAATTAACTCCAAAGGGCTTACGCACGGGCCAGTTCTTTATTCGCCTTCGTGAAATACTCTCGGTGCGGACTTATGGATAATCAAACGAAGTTCGAAATTAGGTCTATTTTAGGTTTTAGTTTTTTTATTTCTCTGTTGTGGACGCTGACCTACTTCCCGGGAAGCTTAAGTCCGGATTCAATCGACTCCTGGAAACAAGCGCTGGCCGGAAATTACACAGATCATCACCCTGTCATTATGGCTCTCTTGATGCGGATTTTTGCGTTAATTTTTGGTAACCACATCGAATTCTATACCTGTTTGCAGGCGTTTCTTTTTTTCACGACAAGTTTTCTTTTAATTCGAGAAATCATCAGCTCATTAAAGTTCCAATATCCCACCAAAGTTTTGGTCGTTTCCATTCTGATTTTTTCCGCGATCCCCATCTACTGGGTTTATTCGATAACAATCTGGAAAGACGTTTTAATTTGTGTTTTTACTAATGGTCTTTGCTTAGCTTTAATTCAATTTTGGAATTTTAAGTCTTGGAGAACTTTTCTGGCGGTCGCGGGGTTTTTGACGCTCACCGTGCTCACGCGACACAACGCCATTTTGATTTTGCCGGCGTTGGGACTGCACTTTGTAATATTTCGCAAACATTATCAGTTTAACCTAAAAATGAAGATAGCCCTATTGGTCGGGGCACTTTTTGTAGGTTCTTTCGGTAAAATATTAAATGCGGCCTTTCAAGTTAAACCAGTGGGTTTGGGAACTTTGGTTTTTGCTTCACAATATTTGGGATACGAACGCCAGCTTATCAGGGCTACCGGCGACCACAGTCCCTCGGCCTTGACGTTTTGGAATACGGTCATCGCCGGTGAAAAAGGCTACGAACGCGTGACTCAAAAAGAGGTTGCTTGCGGAGACGAATGGTTTTTCGTAATGGATCCCTCGATAAATTCTTCTCAACTTGAGAGTCAGGCCCGTCAGTACCGGTTTGGGGTTCCTTCGCTGCTAGCCGAATTTATCTGGAATCACCCGGTCCCCGCACTCAAACACCATCTGTGCGTGTTGAATGGCCTGGTCAACGGACGCAGGAATTTTTTCTATTACGCTGTTTCGGAGAATGATCTTGGCATTACCTACCAGCCAAAACTAACCGATGTTAACAAGATGGCGATCGCGGGAATTTATTGGCAGGACCGAACTATCTTACGGGCCCACTATCCTTCACTTGTTCTGCTCCTGGGATTAATGCTCTTTGCTTTTTATCGACCCAACCCCGTTTCAGCGACAATCCCCTTTGTAGGACTCGGGTATTTTGTGGGTTTTTGTTTGATTCCACAACTTGATTGGCGTTACCTGCTTCTGAGCTACGTCCAGGGAATGAGCATCGGCTTGCCCTACCTAGTTCACTTTGTATTTCTCACCCTTAAAAAGGGACAGCGTCGGTGGAAAACGTGATCTGGAGTCAAACCGACCAAGATTACCTTCTGAAAAACTTGGGACCGACGGCTCTTTTGTTAAAAAATAAGAAAATTTTGATTGCGGGAGGCTCCGGATTTTTAGGCGCAGTCGTGGTCGAGGCCTTGGAGCTAATAAATTCAAAATTTGACCTGAAGCTAAAGATTGTAGTTTTGAGTCGTGAAAGAAATAATTTCGACCAGCGTTTTCCAAAAAGTACTTTGATTCAATTCTTGCAGGGAGATCTTTACGATCTAAAGCCCCCCCCGGATTCATTTGACTACATGATTCACACGGCCCAAGACCCCAACGAGGTCATCGATCCCAAGTTGGAAGACGATCATCTACTAAAGCTCACAAGGGCCACCGAAGTTTTCGCCAGGTGGGCCGCTCGAGATCATGCCAAGCTTATTTATTTCAGCTCGGGTGCGGTCTATGGTTTGACGGACAGCTCTTACAAACGGTCAAAACTTAGATCCGAAGAAACTGTTAAAGATCTCAGCCAAAAATTTAAGTTTCCTCTTTTAATCGTTCGATGCTTTTCTTTTGTTGGACCGCATATGCCCCTTCACGGTCGATTCGCTGCTTCCCAGTTGATTTCTCAGTCAGCGCGAGGACAAAATCTGGTCATGCAGGGTGACGGAACTCCGGTTCGATCTTTTTTGTACAGCGCGGACTTCGCCGTGTGGATAATCAAAATGTTGGCTTCAGAAATTGACAGGGGCACCTATGATGTTGGTTCTCCTGAAGCTTTTAGTATTTCCGAAATGGCTGAAGTAATTTCTGAAATCTGCGGGCTTACACCCCCGCAATTTCTGGGAAATGCCAACACAAGCCTTGGGGCTCCTTCAATCTACGTTCCTGATGTGTCTCAGACGATGAAAGATTTTAGCTTACCTAAACCACTTCCGCTTAAAGAAGCCGTGATTCGAACCCTGGCCTGGGCAAAGCAAGTTCTCTCGAAAGATCCGAACTGGCCTTCACAAAATTGAGGCGAGATTTTTCGATCACCAGGGGACGCTTTTGAACTTGGGTAAGGATCGCCCCAATGTATTCTCCTAAAATCCCAATAAACAAAATTTGAATAGAGCCCAGGAAAAAAGTTCCGATCAAAAGCGGAGCTAAGCCAAAGGCAAATTTATCCCAAAAGAAAAGCTTTACTAGCAAATAACCAAGTCCGATCAGGAAGCTGACGACCGAACAGAAAAATCCCAGAAAGGTTGCCATCCGTAAAGGAACCCGGGAATGGCTTGTGATGCCGAGCCAACCCATATCATAGAGCGTGTAGAAATTGTTTTTTGAAAATCCCCGAGTTCGAACCGGCTGTTTAAAATGAACTTCAATGGAACTAAATCCAAGATCTGGAATCAAGCCCCGGAAATAGGGATAGGGATCATCGATTCTGCGCAATTCCGAGATAACTTCGCGGTCATAAAGACCAGTTCCGGTGTAGTTTTTTACGAGCTTGATGCTCGCAATTTTTCTTACAGAGTTGTAGTAAGCTTTGCGGACCCGGTAAAATAGGGGGGATTCCTCGCTCTGAGATTTAACCGCCATAACGACTTTAAATCCAT
>JAYUPS010000220.1:0-3277 GCA_043759945.1 Bdellovibrio sp. | reverse complement strand
GTTTCAAGTCCCAGCACAATAGAAGCGAATACCTAGACCAACGCTCGTATTCCGGAGTCTACAACGAAAACCGCCTTCGCTATTTTTCCTGCATTTCCCACACGCCCGCCCATGCTGAAGAAGGCGGGTTCTGGATCAAAGCTTGGCAGCGCTGAATGTATAGCTGCGACGGAATGTCCGCTCGGCCGTTTGTTTTTTCAATCAATCCATTTGATTGGGTGAACAGAAGAACTGCGTCAGTCCATTTTCGGTCTAGATAAGCTTGGTGGCCTGCCTTAAATAAATCCAAACTTTCTCGGGATGGTTCGACATCGAAAAGTTGGACGATTTCGATAACTTGGGTTTTACCCTTCACTTTGACAAAGTCGACGGTTCGGTAAGTCGGTAGGAGTTCGCCTTCTGCTAGGATGGCGTCGATCGTGTAACGCGTCGTCAGTATGCTGACTCCGTAATGCTTTGTCAGGCTCTCGACACGCGAGGCGATGTTCACGTGGTCGCCAATCACCGTGTAGGAAAAGTTTTCTGCTGACCCCATGTTGCCGACATTAACTGGCCCGGTGTTTACCCCAATGCCCAATTTTAATTCAATACCATACGTCTGCAAAAACTTGTCGTGGTCCCGCTGAACTAACTTTGCCATTTCGATTGCGGCGGCACATGCGAGCGACGCCGGGCTGGTCAAACTTAGCGGAGCTCCCCAAAAAGCCATCACCGCGTCGCCAATATATTTGTCCAATGTCCCTTTTTTTTCGAAGATAATCCCCGTCATTTTTCCAAGATAGTCGTTGAGGAAAAGAGACAAAGCCTGAGCATCAACGCTTTCAGAGAAAGTTGTGAAACCACGAATATCTGAAAATAAAATTGTCAGATTTTTTTTCTCGCCGCCCAGTACCAGCTTGCCGGGTTCAGCAATGATCGAGTTTACCAAAGCGGGAGACACGTATCGAGAGAACGCATTTTTGATAAATTTTCGGTCTTTTTCTTCCAAGATATATTTCGCCATAGAAGTGATGAGAAAAATGATCGAAATTTCGAGGTAAAAAAAGCCGAGGTTGAAGTCGAGGTTTCTTAAAAAGAAAAACTGGAAATCAATCAGGGCCGCGGCGGATAAAAGACCAATCAAAACCAAGAGACCCTGCACGGACTCGAGTTTTCGTAGGGCAAAGCAGAAGAGAAGTCCGCCCCCAAAAACCAGTAAGTAGGTCAACCAGTTCGAATTCCTCCGAATGTAGTCATCCGAAAGCAGGTTGTCCAAAATCGTGGCATGCCCCTCCACGCCCGGAACAATCTTATCGAAAGTGAAAGCGCGAAGGTCGGCAGCTCCCAAAGCAGAAACGCCGACTAGAACATAAGCGCCTTTCAACTTTTCCGCTGCTTTTCGACTCGAGATTAATTGCTCGCCTTCGACATTTTCACCAATCGCAAGGACATCGAGTGCGCTTACATAAGGAAACGAATATCCCGGACCGCGTGAATTGAACTCAATAAATCCAACCTTGGTTGTCGCTATTTTTTGTTCGGAATTCTTCAAGTAGAGAGAATCAATTCGACCGTCAGATCCGAGTTCAATTTTGATTTCGGCTGCTTTTATAAGGCGAAGCATCTCTAATGACAGTGATGGAAAAATCTTGCCCTGCACCACCTGAACCAAAGGCGCTCTGCGAATAACACCATCACGATCAGGGAAAGCCTGAAAAAACCCCGAGTGTTTTGCAACAGCATTAAAAATTTCGATGTTATCTAATAGGTCATACGAAGAAACCAGAGGTGTCCGTGTGACTGCCAACTCTTTCGGGATCTGTTCGCTGACCGCAAATTTTTCGAATTGATCGGGATAAGTAATTTCATCGCTGTGATCTATCAGTGGACATTGGTCACTTGTACTAAAATGGGGCTGGCAAGAGCCTTGGGGTGCCCAGCCTAAAACCAATCTGTCCGCGTACTTTGATATTACTTGCGCAAGAAGGGGATCTGTCTCCACCTGGGACTTTAGGTATCCGAGTTTGTGCTTCTCGAGTTGCGCATACATCTGATCAGAAACTCTAACGTCGGGTTCACTGAAAACCATATCAAGCCCAACCACTTGAGCGCCGGCGAGGAAAGTTTTGTCGAGAAGTTCTGCCATGACATCGCGGTGCCACGGCCACCGCCCAAAGGCGCGGATGGAAGCATCGTCGATATTCACGATAACTATTTTGCCATTTTTAGGACCGGTTGCCCCACGGATGCGGAACTTTAAATCCGAAAAAAAATTAGCGACTCCCGTTAAGCCTGGATAGACCACTTCGCGAACTTGGAAGTTGGTAATCACTCCGCTGCCCTGTTCGCTCAACGCAAAAACAGCGAACGTTGTTGCGATGACAATTGTCAGCTGTAAAAACCAAAGTTTTGTTTTCATGAGATCTATCGTCACGCTGCCAGGCTCGCCGATGGATGTCTCTCAAAATCGAGGTCCGGAATTTCAGAAAAGAAAGTTGTAATCAACGGTGCGTCTTAGTTATTCTTAAAGCATGACAACAAAATCTATCGCTGCTTTCGCCGTTTTCTTTCTATCAATGCCTTTAATCTTTAGTGGTCATCACGCTTTTGCCTACAGCGGCAAAGCGACTACGTGCAAGGCGATGTGTCGCTTAAGTCGAAGGGGCAAGACTCAAAGGTTAGCCAAAACACAAACATCTCGGGCGGAGACACACTGGTCACGGGCCCGAAATCTTTAGTCATTTTATTGATGGAGGATGGAGCTCAGCTAAAGTTGAATGAGAAGAGCACTCTGTCAGTGCCCGCACGCACACAAAGTTCTGTCACTTTAACGTCTGGTTCAGTTTTTAGTAAAATTCCAAAACAAAAAGCGAATCGACAGTTCAAAGTTTCGACCCCAACCGCCGTCATGGGTGTTCGTGGGACTCAGTTTTTCACTTCCTACGGAATGGATAAGGAGCGCGAAAAAGATCTTTGGATGTGCGTCAATGAAGGCAGCGTAGAGGTGACGAGCAAAGCATCGAAGAAAAAAGTATTGGTTTTGGCGGGCCAAGGAATTTCGATGGCCGGAGGGTCTGAAGTCACAGCGCCGAAAGAATACGAATGGACAAAGGATCTCAACTGGAATTTAGAACCTGACAAAGGCGCGCTCGAAAACAATATTGAAATTAAATATCAAAAAGAACTTCTCAAAGAGGATTACAATTAAGTTCTTTTTCACTTTTCTCGTATTTCTTTGCGCCTCGCCGGTTTTGGCGAATCACTTTCCTTCCGACAAATCGAGTGGGACTGAAGCCGA
>JAYUPS010000219.1:0-3281 GCA_043759945.1 Bdellovibrio sp. | reverse complement strand
TTTGAATGACGAAGTTAATTCGTTCGATGCCCGCTTTCAAATTCGCGGACAGCGACCGGTCAACGACGACATCGTCATCATTACTTTGCACCCCGACGAGGTTAACAACAGCAACGTTCTGCGAGGTCGTCTTTCGAGTTGGAAAGATGTGGTCGATTTCACCGACAGTTATTACTGGGATCCGATGATTTGGAAGAACTTGCTTTCCAAGGTCTTGAAGCAAAAACCCAAATCGGTGGGCGTTACCTTTTATTTTCCCGAGGGCTTAAGCCGCGGCGGTATTTTAGCGACCGACCTGGCACTTTTTAAAGATCCCCGCGTTATCTGGTCTGCCCCCTCGAACGGTGGCGACAGACAGACGGTGCCTTTGTTTGGAAACGCCACAATGTCCAACACCGGATCTTTTGATCTTTTGCGCGACGAGGACGGAGTCATCCGTCGTTTTTCACCGGGTCCCGCAGGACGATCGCACTTAACCGAAAAAATCGCCAAGCAAGACCTCGCGGGTTCGGCCCCCAGAATAATTAATTACCAGGGCGGAGCCGGGTCGTGGGTGGAATATACTTTGAGCGAGGTCTTAGACACCGGTTTTCCCAAGGACGCGTTCCTGGGAAAGATCGTCTTGATTGGCTCGGAAACGGATTCCAATGCCCAATACCTAACTCCGTTTGGCATCACCCACCGATCCAACATCATGGCCCAAGTTACCGATAATCTTTTAGAACACCGTTGGATTTTCCGGGCCTCGACGCCGTTTTATATTTTAGCGCTTTTGTTTCTGTTGTTCATTTCGGTGTTTGTTTTGATGCTCTACCCGCAAGCCGTCGCCGGTGCCATTTTGGTTTGGATCGCGACCACAACGGCGGCTTTATCAGTTTGGATTTTTGACAGCTACAATGTTTGGATACCCGTCTTTTCGCCGCTGGTTCAAATGGCCGCCACTTGGACGGTGTTTTTGGGATACCAGGCTAACAAATTTGAACGGAAAAACTACGAACTTCGCCAAGAACAAAGAGCGAGTATTGAGCTTGAGCAGCTGAAGAATAATTTTGTCTCGCTGATTAGCCACGATTTAAAAACGCCCATCGCAAAAATTCAAGGGGTGGCCGACCGGATGATTTTTGAAAATCCCGCAACACCCTTCAAAGACGACTTAAATTCTATTCGACAGTACTCGGAAGAACTGAACAGCTATATTAAATCCATACTCAAAGTTTTACAGGTCGAAAGCCGGGAGTTTCGGTTGTCCCTCGAAATCGGTGATATCAACCAGATGATCGAAACCGCCATCACGCCGCTATTGCCCCTGGCAAAAAATAAAGAGATTAAAATCAACAAAACTCTGGACCCGCTTTTTTCCTTCGAAGGAGATTTCAATCTTTTGCGCGAGGTGGTTATGAACGTGGTTGAAAATGCGATTAAATATTCGCCCCCGAAAAGCGAAATCAGAATCCGCTCCTATGAAATTCAGGACGCAATTTACATCGAGGTGAAAGACTTCGGCCCCGGTATTCCCAAAGAAGAAATACCGCAGGTTTGGCAAAAGTTTGTGCGCGGCAAAGATCAGGACTTGAAAACCAAGGGCACGGGGCTTGGTCTTTATTTAGTAAAATATTTTATTGAACTGCATGGGGGCTCCGTTGAACTCGAAAGTGAAGTCAACGTGGGCACAACCGTTACTTTAAAACTGCCGCTGGAAACACAGGAGAGTTAAATGTCTAAAATATCAGCTTTGATTGTTGATGATGAAGCCGAGCTTCGCAGGTCTTTGGCCTCGATGCTCCAAAATCAAATGACGACTCACGAGTTTCATTTCACCGAAGCGGCAAGCGGACACGAGGCCGTTGAACTGGTCGGGAAGAACAGCTTTGATTTGGTTTTGATGGACGTCAAAATGCCGGGAATGACGGGACTGGAAGCGCTCGAGAAAATTAAAGCCCAAGACCCATCAATTTTTGTCGTGATCATGACCGCTCATAGCAACTTGCAAGATGCGGTCACCGCGATTCGCGAGGGAGCTTATGACTACCTAGAAAAGCCCGTCAACGCTGGGCGCCTGATGGAAATTGTGACCAAATCCTTGGAGGCTCGGGAAATGGTTTCGGATTTGGCCTTGTCCAATCCGATCTTTGATGACGACGTGGACAGTGAGTTTGTTGGCCAAAGCCAGAATATGCGTTTGGTTTTTGATCTGATTTACAAACTATGCCGGGTCGAAACCACCGTTTTAATTCGCGGCGAAAATGGGACCGGCAAAGAGCTGGTTGCCAAAGCGATCCACTACAACTCGCCCCGAAAATCGGGTCCTTTCTTGGCGGTGAATTGCGGAGCCTTGCCCGAAAATCTGGTCGAAAGCGAGTTTTTTGGTCACGAGAAGGGGGCCTTTACAGGAGCTTCCGAAAGAAAAATCGGACATTTTCAGCAAGCCAATAACGGCACATTGTTTTTGGATGAGATCGGAGAGCTGCGTCCCGAGATGCAGGTTAAATTTTTACGCGTCTTGCAGGAAAAGAAATTTTTTCCGGTGGGCGGATCCCGAGAGATTAAAACCAACACGCGCATCATTGCGGCCACCAATCGAAATTTAGAAAAAATGATTCAAGACAATCACTTCCGAGAGGATCTTTTTTATCGATTGAACGTCATGCCGATTTTCTTGCCGCCACTGCGCGAGCGCAAAGATGACATCGCGGCGCTAGTGACCAGCTTCATCCGTAAATTTAAGAAATCACATCCCGACAGTCCCATTAGAGAACTGGCGCCTGCGGCGCTCGAGGTTTTACAAAGACACCGCTGGCCCGGAAACATTCGCGAGCTTGAAAACGTAATCGAGCGCGCTTTTATTGTCGAAACCGGCTCAGAAATTCAAGCCCGGTCGCTGCCCGAGGGCTTCCAATCTCAAGCGATTAAGCCGGTCGCGACTCCGGCACTTCCTGGAGCCGCGTTAGATTATGAGTCTTTTAAAGAAAGCTCGGAAAAAGAATTTGTAATCAACGCCCTAAAAGCCAACAACGGGAAAATTAATCAGACCGTCGCGCAAGCCAACATTCCTAAAAACACGTTGTTGCGAAAAATAAAAAAATACGGGATTAACGTTCGCGAAATTAGCGGGAAAAATTCGACTGAGACCGCAGACTGATTCTGATTTTTTCGACGGCGTCCGGCATTAAGTTGTGCTGACATTCTAAGGTGCTCCGAGGACATTTTTTATGCCCGTGGGGCCCACAGGGGCGACAGAAAAGATGAGGGAGCTCAGCGACCGCCGATTTTTCAGCCCAAGG
>JAYUPS010000218.1:0-8497 GCA_043759945.1 Bdellovibrio sp. | reverse complement strand
GGCCACGCCCATCGAGACCGTGAATTTAATTGTCACGTCGTCTTGCACGAACGACTCTTGACGTATTTTGTTCAAGGCCTCTTCACCGCGGCGTTTGGCTTCGTTGACACCCTGGTCGGGCAGTATGATCGCAAACTCTTCCCCGCCAATCCGGGCGACAAAGTCCGAGGGCTTGTAGAAAATCTCTTTGAGCATTTTTACACATTCTTGGATTACAAAATCGCCGATGGCGTGCCCGTAAGTGTCGTTGACCTTCTTGAAATGGTCGATGTCGACCATCAGAAGCGTGACGGGTTTTCGCGAAAGCTCATAAAGCGCCAGGGTCTTTCGCATGTGCTCGTCAAAACTACGACGATTGAAGGCCTTGGTTAAATGATCTTGGTTGATGGTGTCGCTGGCTTCGACCAATTGTTTTCGGACCGTGTCGAGATTTTTTTTGATCGTTTCAATTCGCTGCGAGCGGCGGCGGTCTTTTTTGCTCTGCAGTTCGATGTAATTGTCGATAAAAAGTCGGGCGTTGGATTTAAGCGAGTCGATCGAGTTGGCTTCGACCGCGTCTTTCAAATCATGCAAGTTTTTTGACATCTTGTTGTCTTCGGTTTTTTCAAACTTTAAGTCTTCGGCCAGTTGGTCGACAAAGTCCCAAATGATACCGCGAAAATCATCAAAGGTTTTTTGCACGTAAGAATATTCTTCGATCCGGTAGCTGGCAAAGTACTGACGAAACCGGAAAAGCGTGCGCTCGTCTTTTTCGGGATCCATTTTGATCAGGCCCTTAACGAACTCGTCAAAAATTTCGCGGACTTTGCGAGCTGGTGATGATTCGAAATCAATTAAGTGCTGGCTGTACATGTCGACCATGTACAGCAGGGTGGCGCGATCTTCAGAAATATCGAGAGCCTTTTGATTGGCGGACTTTTCGTCGGTCTCGGTTTCAAACTGACTGATGAGTTTTTGGATCCACTTTTTCATGCTTCTGATGGATCGGTGTATTTGAGACGGGGCTTGAGGAAATCAAAAATCTTCCGGGCTAGGCCATGATCCGGAAGGCGTCCTGGTTTTGTTTCAGGGCAACTGGGATCCACCTGACGACTGTTTAATTTTTGAAGTAAACGGCGACCCCGGAGCTCATCGTCCGGAATGGATTCCTTTCGCACCAACGAAAGGAGAAACTATGCCTAACCAGCAAGGTTTTAATCGGACTGGGTGGAGAAAGTTCGAGTCCAGAATCAGGATAACTTTGATTTTGGTTCGAATTTTTTACTACCTAGTTTTGATTATCTTATTTTGTAGGGCTTAAGTCTGGTCGGTCTGTGGTCGGAGTTTTCGGTTTTCAACCGCGAATTCCTTCATGGTCGAAGGCGGTGGCTGGGAGCGCCTAGCTTCGGGGTCACCGTTATTTCGCTCGGGTATTCCCATGGTGATCCACGACCCGGCGAAAAGTGTAGATATCATCCTTCAAGAGCTCATCGATTTTAAAATTTTGAAAGGCATCCCAAACGGCGCTGATCGTTTTGCTGTGCAGGCCGCGGGCCTGATCACCCAACAGAAAAAGCGTAAGTTTGGCGGCATTGTCAGCACTTTGACCACCGGATTTTTTTTGCTCCATTGATTTTTTGTACAAGTCAGCGCCGACTTTGTCGGGTCCTGCCGCTAAGAGCTCATCCAGAAGTTTGGTGTTCACCGCTCCCGGAGCCATGGCGTTCAAATAGATTTCTTCTTTGGCAAGTTCGGCTCCCAAAGTCTCGGTCAGTCGCCAAATGCCGCCCTTGCTGGTCGTGTAGGCCGAAAAATTGCTCATGCCCCCCTGACCGCCGCCCGAAAACAAGACGATGCGGCTGTCTTTTTTCATGTAGGGCAATGCCGTGTGAATGGAGCGGGCAGTTCCGGTTAAATTGATGTCGAGAGCTTTGGTCCAATCCTCGAAATCGACGTCCCGGAAAGATCCCATCGTTCCGTAGACGCCCGCGGCACAGACCAGTCCATAAATGGGACCCAGCTCGCTGGATTTTTTCATCAGGTTTTTGACGTCAGCGGATTTTGAAACATCGGTTTTCACAGCCAAGCATGGAAAAAGATTTTCGGTGGTTTTAAGATCCTGATCGGATCTTGCGGCTATGACAACTTTGGCACCTTGTTCCTGGCAGGCCTTGGCGATGCTTTGCCCAATCCCGCGAGCACCGCCTGTAATAACGACGACTTTGTTCTTTAGGCTCACGTCGAAACCTCGGCCGGCGACCACAATTTTTTAAACGGAAATCCGGCCTCGAGCGCCGGAGCTTTGGGCAAGTGATTTTGCGTATCCAAAATCAACGGTTTTGCTAGTTTTAAATTGGAAAGCTTTGACCACGGTATGTCCTTAAAAACAGGTCGCGCCGTAAAAAGGGCTACGACTTGAGCTGTGGGAACATCTTCAATTCGATCAAAATGCTCAATCTTACCCTGCAATTGAGTTCCCAGTTTGCCGTTCATGAAGGGATCAAAACCCAAGACGCGAACGCCTTTGGCTTGCAGGTTTTCTGCGATTTCTAAACTTTGCGACCGGCGAAGCGTGTCCGTGTCGGCTTTGTAAGTGTAACCCAAAATCAGCACGGGACCCTGCGGCTGTTTGCGCTTTAAAAGTTCCGCTTCGATAATTTCTAGAATGGCCGAGTTTGTGTCTTCGTTCACGCTCAAGACAGAATCCACGATGCGCATCGGCGTTTTAGTTTCAGCGCCCAGTTTTTGAAGCGTGCGTAGATCGCGAGGCAAAGTGCCGCCGGCAAATCCCAATCCCGGCGAGACATAGGCCCCGGTTCCAATGCGCTTATCCATCTTTAGGGCCTGGCCAACGATGTTGCCGTCGACGCCAAATTTTTCGCCCAGCCGTGCGAGCTCATTGGCAAAACTAATCGACATGGCCAAAAAAACGTTGTTGGCGTGCTTGACCATTTCCGCCGTGGGAAGATTGCATTTCAAAAAAGCCGTTGTAAATCCCGACAGAAATTTTTCAATCTCCTCCGAGGTTTTAGGATCCGTGGACCCAATGACCGTGCGATCAGCCATTTTAAAAGTTTCAATGCCCTTACCCAGTCGCAGATTTTCCGGCAAATAGCTGACTTTGAATTTGAATTCTTTTTCCAGGCTTTGGCAAAAGCCCAAGGGAATCTGACTGCTGATGATGAAATTTTCGCAGGATGCCTGCCTGGCAATTTCTAAGAGCGGGCGGACATCCGCACGGTCTTGATCATCGACGGGAGTGTCGATGGCCATCCAGACTTTCTTTGATGACCAATTGCCAAACCCGTTGGCAAATTCGAGCAGTCCTTTTTCGCGCGCCGCTTGAATCATTTCCGGGATGCCGGGCTCATGCACCGGCATCGGGGGAAATTCGGTCCATTTCTCGCTCTGAGTATTTACCAAGACGACTTTATGCCCGATGCTGGCCAGGCAGCTGGCGGTTACAAAAGCCAAGTGCCAGTGGCCGACAACGGCGCAATCATAAGTTTTAATCATTGAGCACGACCTGAGCACCCAGTTGATCAAATCTAAAATCGACTTCGGCCATACCGGCTTCGCGGAGAGCTTTTCGCAGACGGCGTTTGTCTTCGGCTAAGAACATCAGAAAACCTCCGCCCCCGGCACCAATCATTTTTCCGCCCAGAGCTCCGTTTTTTAGAGCGATGTCGTACCATTCATCGACGCGGCCCGAAGACATGTTTTTTGAGCGTTTTTTCTTATGTTCCCAGTGAACGTTCATCAAGCGTCCGAATTCGTCGACTTTGCCCTGTTCCAGCGCGGTTCCGATTTGCTTTCCCAGCTCTTTGGTAAAGTGCAGGTTTTCGATCATGTCGTTTTTATCCGAAGCTTTGGTTTTGTCATTTTGCTCTTTTAAAAGATCATTGGCGTTTCGAGAGTAGCCCGTGAAGAAAAGCATCAGGTGATCTTCCAGGTCCCTTTGATCGTGAGCTTGCATTCGGAGCGGCGTGTGAGTGACCGCGCCCTTTTTATCGATGTGGAATTTGGTCAAGCCCCCGACGGCGGAAATATACTGGTCTTGTTTCCCGATCGGCGCCCCCAGCTTTTCAATTTCAATGCGGCAAGCGTCTTCGGCGACCGATTCACTGGTGTGATTGATGTTGTTGTGGGTGTACAGCCCCTTCAGGAGCGCCACGGTAAAGGTGCCCGAAGACCCCAGACCCGTGCCCGAGGGGATGTCGGCAAAGCTCGAGATCTCAATAGCCGTTTCGGGACCCGTCATTTTCAAGGCTTCGCGGACGATCGGATGTTTAATGTCGCCAGGCTTTTGAACCCGCTCAAGCTCCGAGTACTTTAAGATGATCTCGTCCCGAAAGATGGGATGAATGGTCACATAAATGTACTTGTTGATCGCCGCACTGATGAAAGTGGACTCAAAGTGTTCGTAATAAGACGGAAGGTCGGTTCCTCCGCCGCCAATAGAAATTCTTAGGGGGGCTTTGACGATTAGCATTGTTGCGATTTTCTCTTATTTGACACCCTTGTCAACTGACAAGCACTATCACCACTATGAAGCTTTCAGTCGTGGTCCCCGTCTATAACGAAGAGAAGAACATCCCGGAATTCTTGCGACGAATTGAGCCGATATTAACCGCCGTCACGCCGGATTATGAAATTATTTTTGCGATGGATCCAGGGACAGATCAGTCCGAAAAATTTCTTAGAGACTTCCACAAAAAAGATCCTCGCATCAAACTTTTAAAATTCTCTCGTCGCTTTGGACAGCCACAGGCGACGCTGGCGGGACTGCAATTTTCTCAAGGTGAAATGGTCGTGGTGATCGACGTCGATCTGCAGGATCCGCCCGAACTTATTCAAGCGATGGTCGTTAAATATCAAGAGGGTTTTGACGTCGTTTATGCACAGCGAAGAAGCCGGGCGGGGGAAAACTGGATCAAGCAATTCACGTCCTATGTCGGGTACAAATTTATAAATCACATTGCCGAGGTCGACATTCCTCCGAACACCGGAGATTTTAGGCTAATGAGCCGGCGAGCCGTCGATGAAGTCGTCAAACTCAAAGAATCCCATGGGTTTTTGCGGGGACTGGTTGCCATCGTTGGATTTCGGCAAACGGCAGTGCCTTTTGACCGAGACCCCCGTCATTCGGGTGCCGGAAATTACAATCAGTTTTTCGGATCACTTCGTATTGGCTTTAACGGGGTCTTTTGTTTTTCAAACTACATGTTGACCTTGAGCACGGTGTTTGGATTCTCGGTCGCGATTCTTTCTTTCGTTGTGGGTGTTACCTATGCCGTTTTAAAACTTATGGGAGTGGAGTTTCCCCTTGGTAATCCCACCATTGTGGTCTTGGTCTTATTCATGGGGGGCGTTCAACTGATCTCGGTCGGGATTCTTGGCGAGTACATTGGTCGCATCTATGACGAAGTGAAGCAAAGACCCAAATTCATCGTCGAAGATGCGGTGGGGATCGATGCATGCAAGTCGTAATTTTGGCCGGGGGTCTGGGGACCCGCTTGATGCCGCTCACCAAAAATTTTCCGAAAGCCATGATTCAGGTCTCAGGAAAGCCATTCGTCGATTACCAAATCCGGCATCTTCTAAAGCAAGGCTTTAACGAGATCTTGATTATCTCGGGCTATAAATCTGAAATGCTCGAAGATTTTGTTCAGAAGCAAGCCTATGCGTCTGTGGTCGACTTTTTAAACGAGGGCAATACCCTGCGCGGAACCGGCGGAGCTTTGGCCTGGGCGCACGCGCATAAGGCATTGCAGGCCAAGTTTCTTTTACTCTACGGAGATTCTTTTCTGCCCATTGATTTTTCGAAAGTGGCGGGCGTTTTTCAGAATTCCAATTTGCCGGGCTTGATGACGGTTCTTAAAAACGAAGGCGTCTGGGATAAAAGCAATGTGGTTTACGAATTCGCAAAGCTTCAACTTTACGAAAAGGGTTTGACCCCTGTTCCGCCGGCGATGAAACATGTTGATTATGGGCTGCTTGGCCTGACAAGGGAACTGTTTGCTCCGGAGTTTCTTCAAAAAATTTTGGGCCTAGAACCCCAACCCGAAAAATGGGATCTGGCTTTGTTACTGTCGGGACTTTCAAAGCGCGGTGAGCTTCTCGGTTTTGAAGTTTTTGAGCGTTTCTACGAAATTGGATCTTTGAATGGGCTCAAAGACTTTGAGCAGTTGGTCACTCTCTCTCCATGGAGAGAATTTTTTGACAATCAAAAGTCCTCCGTTTAGCTTTAAGCTCTACCCGAGGAGATTTCCGATGAGTTTAAATCCGAAAGTTCATATTTATGCTGATGGCGCCAACAAACAGGAAATGCTCAAGCGTCACAAAGAAGGTTTAGTTAAAGGCTTTACTACAAATCCAACTTTGATGGCCAAAGCTGGCATCACCGATTATCCTGGCTTTGCCAAAGATATCTTGAGTGAAATCAAGGACATGCCTATTTCGTTTGAAGTATTCTCTGATGATTTTAAAGACATGGCCAGACAGGGCCGGATCATAAAATCTTGGGGCGAAAACGTGAACGTGAAGATTCCGATTTGCAACACCAAGGCTGAGCCAGCTTTAAGTTTGATAAAAGAAATGTTTGCCGAGGGCGTAAAATTGAACGTGACCGCCATGCTGACAATGGATCAAGTCAAAGCTTTGAGTGAAGTCGTCGGACCAAAGGACGATGTTATTGTTTCGATTTTTGCGGGGCGCATCGCCGACACGGGAATTGACCCGATGCCTTTGATGAAAGCCGCCGTGAAACTTTTTGCCGATCGTCCCAAGGCCAAAGTTCTTTGGGCCAGTTCTCGGGAAGTCTACAATCTTCATCAAGCGGATGATTGTGGGTGCCACATCATCACGATGACCGACGATCAAATTTCTAAGATCAAATTGCGAGGCAAAGATTTGACCGAGTATTCGATCGATACGGTAAAAATGTTCTACTCGGACGCCCAAAAAGCCGGTTTTAAACTTTAAGGTCTATGTTTATTTTCCTGGATCGAGACGGAGTTCTGAACGAAATGGTCATCGATCCCGAGCATGGCTTGATCGATAGTCCGATGAACGTCGATCAGCTACGGGTGATTCCGTCAGCGGTCGAAGCGCTCAAATTGTTAAAGGGTCTGGGAGCTCGGTTTGCAATTGTCACCAACCAACCGGCCGCAGCGAAGGGCAAGACCACTCTGTCAAATCTTGAAAAAGCCCATGCTCGGTTGATTTCAGAATTTCAACAGGCTGGAATAATTTTCGAAAAAAGTTATATCTGTTTTCACCGCACTGAGGATCACTGCGACTGCCGAAAGCCCAAGCCCGGGATGCTAAAAACAGCGTTTCTAGAGCTTGCCGGAATTGATTTAAAGACAGCCTGGATGGTTGGCGACGGCGTCACTGATGTCGAATGTGGGTTCGCTGCCGGCATAAAAACGGCCTATTTAGGTCCCCAAAAATGCGATGCCCGCAAAATTTTCGAGGGTAGAGAGCCCGACTTTTGGGGTTCTTCATTGATCGAATTTGCAAAATGGCTAAAATTGAATTCGAGGTAAACCATGGAAAAATTCGCGGCCGGATTTATTAAAGAGAGCATCGATATTTTAAACAAGATCGATGCGGATGAAATTGATAAATTAAGTCTGGGACTTGCTAAAGTGCGAGACGGAGGCGGGCGTTTGTTTATTTTGGGTGTGGGGGGATCGGCGGGCCATGCGAGCCACGCCGTAAATGATTTTCGAAAAATTTGTGGTTTTGAGGCCTACACACCCACCGACAATGTGTCAGAATTAACGGCACGAACCAACGACGAGGGCTGGGACACGACCTTTAGTGAATGGCTCAAGGGCTCTCGACTTCGCAAAGAAGATGGGATTTTGATTTTTTCTGTGGGCGGCGGGAACAAAGCTAAGAATGTTTCCGTAAATCTGGTTCGGGCTTTGGAGCTTGCTCGCGAGCGCGGAGCTTCGGTTTACGGGATCGTTGGCAAAGACGGAGGGTATACCAAAGAAGTGGCGAATGCCTGCGTGATTGTTCCCACGGTGAATCCCGAACGAATTACCCCGCACACCGAGGGTATGGCCGCGGTTGTTTGGCACTTGGTTGTTAGCCATCCTGCCTTAAAGATCAATGCAACCAAGTGGGAATCGACAAAGTAGTCTTAAATTAATGGTGCAAGGGCGCTGGTGCTAACGCATAGGTCAGTTCATTAACCAAGTTTCGACGAACCAAAATAAGTTTTTTTTCCGGAAATTTGTTGAGGTCTAAAGGGAGACAATCGGTTTTCTTGTAAATTAATTTTTGTCTAACAAAAACGCAGGAAGTTTCTTTTAAGTAATCGATTAAAATAAATTCTTGATCCAAAGTCATTCCCAGAACGACCGAGTAATCCCCCTCGATTTTTTCCGAAGAAAACGTTCCCGCGCTATTCCAAAAGAAAAGTGTGTTGTCCGACAGAAAGACACCGGCAAACATTTGTTGATAAGTCTGCGGAACAAAGTCTTTCGAGAAGGGCGCGATGATA
>JAYUPS010000217.1:0-8514 GCA_043759945.1 Bdellovibrio sp. | reverse complement strand
GGCGAAACTGAAGATGGAACAAATTATTTATTGCTCAAAAGCCAAGATATTAAGTTTTGGGTTAAGGCATCAGACCTTGAAACGATTGAAGTTGTTATTCGAACTGATGTTGCGGCCGACGGTTTCATCTTTCCTGTCAAAGGCCGAATTACCAGCAGACAAGGTATGAGACGTCATCCAATTTCACGCCGAATGAAATACCATGCCGGAACGGACATAGCCGCCCCAACTGGAACGCCAGTTAAGGCCGCTGCTAAGGGAAAGGTTGCATTTGCAGGATGGGCTGGCGGTTACGGAAAGGCTGTGTATTTGAGCCATTCGGGTGGAGCCCAAACCAGATACGCGCACATGTCAGCAATCTTGGTGAGCGGCGGTCAGAAAGTAGCACAAAGTCAGGTCATCGGAAAAGTTGGCAGCACCGGAAACAGCACTGGCCCGCACCTGCACTACGAACGACGCTAAGCTTACCGGCGGGAAACGGGATGCTGCCGCTCTTGCCTCGGCAGTAATCCGCCCTTTTCAGGACGACAGTATTTAAAACTACTTAATCACTTGCGATCCTGTCACTACGCCGTAAATCATGAAGACACCAACGGCGAGAATCAGAAAAAGCACAATTTTTTTAAAGATTTTTTGGGGTATTTTCTTCAGCAGCATCTTGCCGACAAACGCACCGGTCCAAGCCATAACTAAAAGTACTGGGACATACCAGTAATACTGCCTATCAAGGTATCCGTTCGACAAATACACCACGGTACGACTGAAATCGACCGCAAGATCAATACTTGCTGAGGTGCCGACAAAGGTTCCTTTCTGCAAATCAAAAGCTGCCAGGGTTGCACCCCGAACAGCTCCGCCCGTGCCGATGAGGCCCGCAAGAAATCCCGCAACTGCTCCGCCGACGACCGCATTAAAGTTAGTGGGGTTAAATTTTAATTCAGACCTTGTTAAAAAAGTGAGCGCAAAAGCTATTAGAAATATTCCCATAGCAAATTCAGCGTACTTTAAATCTACTTTGTCACTGAGCGAAGCCCCGACGATCACGAAGATTACGCTGGGAACGCCGATCTTTAGAGCCAGCGGCCAATCAATCTCTTTTCTAAACATAAATACTTGGGCCGACGTACTGAAAATATGAAGTATGCCGGTCAGTGCAAGTGTGCTCTTAAAATCAAACAGCATGCCCGCCAACGGAACAAAGAATACAGATGATCCGAACCCACTAACGGTTCCAATAACTTCTGTAGTGAATGCGAGGGCAAAAAAAAGAATAGCAGTAAGTGAGATACCCATGTGGCAGTATCCACCCTAAGGACAGAATATTCAAACGGGATTAAACTAAAGCTAATTTAAATACTGGGAGATCTAAAGCGCCCCGCCCTTCTCGATCCTTCGTTTCTCTAATTTTTCTAATTCGCGCAGTTTTTTACCGAGCTTCTTTGGTAGAGGCATCGGCAAAAACAATCCGACATTACTTCGACCATTGTTACCAGCTGGGTAAAGTTTTAAAATTGAGGACGGTACGGCCAGGAAAAAACGCAAGAACTGCCCCATAATTTCTGTGCCATTTCGTTCTTTCACAGCAAGTAATAACATTTCCCAATGAACGTAAAGGTGGATCCCGGCTCCTGACTGGGAAAAAATATGGGCCTCTTCCAGATAGGTCCAAGCAAGATCATAGTTGCGCTTATGAATCTCCGATTTGGCACTGATGACCGCTCGATGCACATGTTGTTTCATCATCAAGTTCATAGGTTGCCCCTAATGCTTATGACCATCTTCCTTTTCATGCTTCTCGTGCGCTCTAAAAGCAGCAAAACAGTCCGACTTTCGAAATTTTTTGTCGTTCTTTTTCTTCTTAGCGACATCTTCCATGCATTTGTGGGCTTCTCCTTCCGACTTAGCTGTGGGACATTCGCTTTTGCAGACCTCAAGCATCCCGTGGTCTTCCGAAGCAAGAGTAAAGTCCGGCATTGTCAGCGTAACCGCCAAGATCAGATTCAAATATTTCATTTTTATTCTCCTTTTTGTTGTTAGTAGATACTAGTTTTTCGACGAACTCCGGACAGTTAATGAGCAACCCTCCCTTTAAACTTGTTTTCAAAAATGGAATAGAGAATCGGCAACACGATCAAAGTCAGGATGGTCGAGGATATAATTCCGCCGATCACAACCGAAGCTAGCGGGCGTTGAACTTCCGCGCCAACACTGGTCGAAAGCATCATCGGCAAGAAACCAAAAATCGCTACCAGAGCTGTCATCAAAACGGGACGAAGACGAATCAAGGTGCCGGTGACGACAAGGTCTTTGCCCGTCTTACCTTCGAGCTTTAGCTGATTGAAGTAATTTACCAAGACCACACCGTTTAGAACTGCGATACCGGAAAGAGCAATAAAACCCACACCGGCTGAAATACTAAATGGCAGGCCGTTGAGTACTAAACTTACGATCCCGCCGACGAGTGCAAAGGGAACGCAAAGAAAAATGAGAATGGTTTGCCCGACACTTCCAAAAGCGGCGTAGATCATCAAAAGAACAATGATTAAAGCCAGCGGAGTTAAAACCAAAAGTCTTGCGCGAGCTTCTTGAAGGTTTTTAAAATTCCCGCCCCACTGGACGTAGTAGTCTTGTGGGATCTTAACCGCTTTTGCAACCGCTCCCTGAGCCTCTTCTACGAAGCTCTCCGTATCACGGCCGCGTAAATTGATTAGAACTGCCGAGCGGCGATTCGAATCTTCACGATTAATAGAGCCGAAGGTTTCTGAAAATTCAGTTTTCGCCAGATTTGCAAGAGGAACCGTAGTGTTGGCTCCAACTCCAACGGGAAGAGCTTTGATCGTTGCAAGCTCCGAGCGATCTTCTTCGCCCAAGCGAACAACAATCGGAAATTTTCGATCTCCCTCATAAAGATAGCCGGCTTCCCTGCCCCCAAGGGCTGTTGAAATTGTGTCAAGAACATCGGCGGTGGACGCGCCGTATTTTGAAAGCTCCTCTTGTCTCGGCTCTATTCGCAGCACGGGGCTAGTGCCTGCAAGATCAACTTCAACGTCGCCGGCTCCAGGAACTTTTGAAACCACGCCTTGGATCTGCTTAGCCAAATCCATATTGGTCTGAAGATCAGGGCCAAAAATTTTTACAGAGACGTCCGCCCTTGTTCCCTCGAGTAATTCGTTGAAGCGCATTTGGATGGGCTGGGATGCAAGATAGTTCTGACCGGGAAGCTCCTTTTCAAGACGAGCCACAAGATTGTTCACTAAAGACTCGTAAGTATGGCGTCCACCTTGGTGCTTCGGCCATTGGTCACGATTCTTTAGCATGATGTAGGTATCAGAAATATTAACTCCCATCGGATCTGTCGCCACCTCGGACGTCCCGATTCGTGAAAACACATTCTCGACTTCGGGATACTCTCGAATGAGCTTGTCGGCCTTAAGTTGGAACTCGATGGACTGATCCAGGCTGATATTCACCGGACGAATCATGTGAAATGCAAACGAACCCTCACTAAGTTGAGGCAAGAACTCCGCACCGCGCGAGCCAAAGAGAACAATTCCCACGACGACGGAAGCAACAGCAATTCCAATGGTTGCTGTCTTCATGCGGAAAGTTGTCTCCAAAATAGGCTGATACATCCGACGAACCCAGCCCATGAGCCTAGGCTCCGAGTCTTTGGCATTCGCCGACAAAAGAAGAGAAGCAAGAGCTGGGGCCGTGGTGAATGACAGAACAAGAGCCGAAGCCACCGCAATCGCAAACGTTGCCGCCATTGGCGTAAACATCTTTCCTTCGATTCCTACGAGACCAAAAATCGGGAGGAAGACAACAACGACGATGAGTTCTCCAAACCCAGCAGCGACCCGGACTTCAACAGCAGCCTCATAGACAGCTTTCTGTAATTCTTCTGGGCTCAGTTTTCGACCGTATTTCTTGGTCAGGTCATGAACATACCGAACGCAGTTATCAATAAGAATGACCGTCCCATCAATAATGATCCCAAAATCCAAGGCCCCTAAGCTCATCAGGTTGCCGGAAATTCCAAGCGGTTTCATAATTAAGAACGTCGCCAGAAGTGAAAGCGGAATCGTAACGGCAGTAATCAAAGCCGCACGGACATTCCCGATTAGAAGAAATAAAATAACAATCACAAGAGTCGCACCCATTGCCAAATTGTGCTCTACTGTTCGAAGAGTCGCATTCACAAGATCGGATCGGTTGTAGACGGTTGTCAGAACGTATTCTTCCGGCAAACTTTTAGTGATTTCCTCCACACGTTCTTTGGCTCTCAGAGAAACGGTACGACTGTTCTCTCCCATCAGCATCATTACGGTCCCCAGAACGGTTTCTTGACCATTGACCGTCGCAGCCCCCGTGCGTAGCTCCTTGCCTAAACCAACTTTCGCGATTTCTCCAATTTTAATGACCCGGAAAGAATCGAGTTGCTTGACGGGAACTTTTTCAATATCGGCAGGTGATTTAAAAAGTCCCACACCTTGAACCAAAAATTGCTCGGCGGTTTGCGAGATGTATCCGCCGCCGACATTTTTATTGGCTTTCTCTAAGGCCGCGCTGATTTCTTCAAAATGAATCCCAAAGGATGCCATTTTTTTGATGTCGGGCTGGACATGGTACTGTCGCTCGTATCCGCCTGTGGTGTTAATTTCTGCAACGCCTTCGACGGTCATCAAACGTGGCTTGATGACCCAAGTCTGCATCGCCTTGATCTCCATAAGTTGCTCGAGGCGCTCCTTTGGGTCTTTGGATGGATTCTTAACATCAAGGGTGTATTGATAAATCTCACCGAGGCCCGTTGAAATCGGGCCTAAGCGGGCGTCGGCCCCTTTTGGCAACTCGGGCAACGCGCCTTGAAGACGTTCGGACACCATTTGCCGTGCACGGTAGATGTCGATGCCATCCTTGAAGACCACCGTGACTTGAGAAAGCCCAAAACGCGTGATCGACCGAACCTGGAGCACGCCCGCAATTCCACGCATCGAGCTTTCAACGGGGTAGGTGATCGTCCGTTCGATCTCTTCGGGTGCAAGCCCTTCAATGACGGTGTTAATTTGAACTTGGTTATTCGTGATGTCCGGAACTGCATCAATAGGAAGAGTTTGAAAGGAAATAAAGCCTGCGATTGCCATTATGACGGTGAGCAGGAGAACAATTCCTCGGTTGTAGACTGAAAAGTGAATAATTTTATTAATCATTGTTTTTTCCTTAGTGTGAGTGTCCGTGGCCAACGCCCCCGGTAGCGGCAAGTTCAGCAATGCGAAGAAATCCCAGGCCAACAAGGACTACTTCGTCGCCTTCTCGGAGGTCATCCGAGTCCACCGTCAGTTCATTGCGATTGCTTTTAATGATTTGAAAATCAATGCGCCGGAAGAAATCTTTTCGCTTCCTAAAGAGATTCGTTTCCTCTCCGGAATGGACGAGAGCTGATTTGGGAATTACCCACGGACCATCGCTGTCAAGTTTCTGGAATTTCAGATCGAAATTCTTTAATGCTTCCGGTGAGAGTTTGAAACCATTGCGCTCACTAAATTCCGTGATTCCCTTATCAGGGCCAACGCTGGCAGCTTCTTCCGTTTCTTCTTCCGCTTTATCATCGCCATGATTGTCGGAAGCAAAAGCTGTCCCGGAAACCAAAAGGACCAGCGTTACAACTAAAATATAAATGCAGCTCATAGACTTACCTCTAAAATATTTCCGTCAATGGTGTTGAGATCTAGAAACGCTTCCAGCGCACGGATTTCTCGTTCATGTCTTGTTTTTTCCAGTTCGAATGAAGTGCGGTGCGCTTCGATGACAAGCGAACTTGGAACGACGCCCTTCGAAAAAAGGCGGTCAGCGTCTTGGTGTCTTTTCTCGATGTTTTCGTGGGAAAGACTTTCAGTTATAGCTTTAACCGATTGCTCATACCCTTTGCGAAGTTCTTCGCGGCGAAGGGCCTGTTCCCGTAAACCGATCTCGTTGCGCGTCTCACCCAGCTTAACTCCGGCTGCGGCAGCGGCCTTTGCTCCTCCGTTGACATTAAATAGGGGCAACGGAAGGCTGACGTTAACTCCTACGAGGTTATTTGATTGACCCCCTTGCGTTTGCATTTTCAAGGAAGGTCCCACCATCACTGTGGGCCAAGCCTCGCTTTGCGCGAGTGAAAGTTCTGCCCTCGCCGTTTTAAGTTCAGCTTGTGAAATCTGTTGTTTTGGCGATGGTCGAACATTTTCTGAAGTGGCAATTTTCGGCCAGCTTTTAGGACTTGCCGGCAGTACCGATCGAATCTCCTCCGCACCCATCCCAAGATTGAGTTTAAAGAAAGCGTCAAGGTTCAGGATTTCTTCGACTGTGTTCGATCTTTTTAACTCGTATTCACTCTTTGAAAGCTGGTAGACGGAAAATGAAATTTGTTGCTCCGGAGAAAGGCCCGGTCGCTTGGCGTATTGTCCAATCAGCTTACTAAAAGTCCGAATCGCTTCATCCGCGATTTCCTGTTCGTGAGTGACTTGTCTTAACCGATGCATTTTGAGAAGAATTTGGGTGCGGATTCTTGCCCGCGCTTCATAGAGCTTCGCCTGTGAAAACTCGAGACCACTGCGGGCCACATCTTTGCGTGCGGAAATCTTTCCACCAATTTCAATCGGCACACCCAGGGATACGTCGGTTTCGCTTTCGTTTTGACCTCCCACTTTGCCTTGAAATGTTTCAGCTGACAGTTCGGGGTTGCGCCATTGGCCAGCAGAGTCGATCAAAGCTTTTGAGCGAATTATTTCTACTTGAGCATTTAGAACTTCGGGTGATCGTAATTCCGCGCAGGCAATCAAATCGCGGTAGGAACTGGGAGCTGTACATTTTGCCTCAGCGAAAACCTGGACGCTCGCCAAAAACAAGAATAGCACAAGGAACAAGAGTTGTTTCATGCAAAACCTCAGAAAGTTTAATGATTGTAGGAGTCTAGAAAGTGCAATGCGCTGAAGGGACTAGGCTTGGCGAGGAGGACGGCGAAGTCCCTCAAGACACGGATCTTCAAAAAGATTTTGAACAAAAAATGTTGGTTCAATCGTTCGATTGTAGGCTTTAAAATGCAGACAGGTTTCAAACACGGGGTAGCCGCAATGACCAAAATGGCAGCTCCCGTAATGGCAGGGATCACTGCACGCGGGGTGATCGCTATCTTTGCTCGAGTTGCAGTCGAAAGTTGGTGACGAAAATTTTAAAGAACTTTCTCCGACTGAAGCCTGAATACTATCGGAACAGATCAGGGTTTCATTGTTCGCAGCGAAAGCTTCAACGGATATACTAACTCCGAAAAAGACGAGCATAAGTAAAGAAATAGTTCTCCGGGTATTCACCACACCCAGAAATTATATGGGTTTTATACCCATGGCAAGATCGGACTAGAGATTGCCAGCATCTGCTAAATTTAACAGCGCGCTTCATGGCGGGTTCAAATTTGGGGTTCGAACTGGGGCGCTATCCTAGGGACACTTTTTTCCCCAGGTATTTCCAAGTTTATCCCTTATCCCAAAATGAATTCCGGTGGTGTTGTAATAGCCTATAGCCTTAAGCTCACCTCTGGACCTTGCCTTGCAAAGCTCTTTAAATCCCTTTTCCATTTCTGGCATTGAACAGAAACGAACATCCACTGAAGTGCCGTAGGGATGCCTGTCGGCTGCGCCGCCAACATTTTTATTGTAGGGCTCGGGCCGCCACCAGTTGTAGATTTGGCAAACACCTAAGCCCTTTAACTCGAGCGCTTGAATAAGCTTGATCGCTTGAAATGCATTTTTCCAACTCGACTTATCCGGATGGATAAAAAGATGGGGCTGTTCTTTTCCGTAGGTGCATTGAAACATCGAAATGCTACTCGGATTTGGTCGCATGACTTCGGTGCACCATCTTTCAGATCGCGTTTGGCTAACGCAACTTTGGTAAAACTCCGGCGCCAGAGCAGCACCCAGATCCACAATTTTCTTTTGTCCATCAGTTGCTTTTTAACATCCATTTTCCTGGGGACTGCGTTCTTCATTTTCATCACCAAATAGGGATGCCATTGCACCATGGGAAATGAAGAGAAGGGCCGAGAAAATTTGGAGTGCCGATTTTGTTGTTCTAATCCTTCAATGTTGGGATCTCTTAAGAATGTTGTTAAGGATTCTTTACAATTGTGGATGTTATTGTTTCGCCAATGCCGGAATCTAGCCTTACGTAAGGTATCTAGAAGTTTAACCCTGCCTACTATTTGATTTTCTAATTTACGTAATCATTAAATTTCACTTTCATGGTTTCAAGAAGCGGCTCATTTTTTGCTTTTCGACTGAAGTGTCTAAATCAAACCGTCTTCGCGAGTGTGGTATTCACGCATTCTTTTCCATTTTCTGTAAATAAACGAATGATTGAGATTTAGCAGATTAATAATCCCCTATTTTGCGCCCACGAAGCCTATTAGTGCTCATTGGCTTCGTGCCTTTACAAAGTTTCCTTTTAAAATTAAAATGCGTCGAAATACTGCGCGAGCCG
>JAYUPS010000216.1:0-8522 GCA_043759945.1 Bdellovibrio sp. | reverse complement strand
CGCTCAGTCAGCCAACCGGGCCCAGCCCAAATAAATCCGCAGGACCGACAATTCATTCAAGATTTGGCGTTTGTGGGCGAACGCGAAGTGCTCGAAGGATTTTTAAATCAGCTCACCCAAGAGCCCACTTGGCAGTGGGACACCAAAGAGGGCATGGAAGTCTTGCGAGCCTACGGTAAAGCGGGCCTTTACATGCCACTTTTTTCGGTGCTGACTAAAATTCCAAAAGAGGACCGAGAAGAGCTTTTGATTTTGCACCCGGAACTGTTGTTCCCGACAGAATTTGAAACTTTGATCACCGATGCCGCCAAAGCCGAAATCCTGCCGCCGGAATTGATTTTTTCAATCATCCGCCAAGAGTCTGCTTTTGATCCCCGCGCCCGTAGCATCGCGGATGCCATGGGCCTGATGCAGATTTTGCCGACCGCCGCCGAAAAATTAAGTAAAGATTTAAAGATCAAGTTCACCCATCACGATGACCTGTATGAGCCGGCGGTTAATATCCCCATCGGGACCCATTTGCTAAAAAAGAATTTTATCCGTTACAAAGACAATTTCATCTTGTCGGTCGCGGCCTACAATGCAAATGACCGAGCCATTAAAAATTGGCTGGGCACCCGGTTCCGAGAAGACCCCGTCGAATTTATCGAAGAAATTCCTTACGAGGAAACCAGAGCTTACGTGAAACTGGTTATGCGAAATTTCATTTTTTATCGAAGACTGGCAAACCCCCGTCTCAATTTGAGCTTTCCGACGGAGTGTCTACCCTCGCTTCAAGCCTTTAGAATTTCGACAGATGACGAGTTTGTTTCAAGATAATACTTAAAGCAAATCAAATACTTAGCCGCGCTACCTGAAACCTTCCATTGGCCCCCCCTTTGCTCTTATCAAAGACATCGGAGGACCCCTTGAAGTCACATCATTACATCATCTTTGGTTCGGTTGCGGGCATGGCGTTGGTTCTTATCGGAGCTACCCAATACCGATCGGGTACTTCGCATCGTTCGGGACAGTCCGTGAGCGCTCTAAAATCTCCCTCCGACGGCAACGGCCAAGGTCGAAACCAGGAACTGGGTGATGCCAAAGGGAAAACTTCCGATTTAGATTATGAATCCAGCGTCGCGCTCAACGATCCGGCGCTTTCGCAAGCCTGGGGTTTTAAGAAATCCGACGCCGTCAAAGCACAGGGCATTTCTCAAGGCAATCGCAGCCTCATTGTCGCCGTCATTGATACGGGTGCGGATTTAAAACATGAAGACTTGGCCGCCAATCTTTGGAAGAACCCCGGCGAAACCGGAAAAGACACCAAAGGCCGCGACAAGGCCTCTAACGGCGTCGATGACGACGGAAACGGATACGTCGACGATGTGGCTGGTTGGAATTTTGTTTCTGAGAACAATGATTTGTCCGACAATCACGGTCATGGTTCCCACATCGCCGGCATCATCGGCGCGGAAGCCGGCAATGGCAAAGGCATCGCCGGAGTGTCTCCGCAGGTGTCTTTGATGATTTTAAAGTATTTTGATCCTAAAGTCCCCAACACGGACAACTTGCGTAACACCGTAAACTCCATCCGTTACGCGATCCGGAACAAAGCCAATATCATTAATTACTCGGGCGGCGGAACAGAATTTTCGGCAGAAGAAAAACAAGCCATCGAAGAGGCTCGCCGCCATGGCATTTTGTTTGTGGCCGCCGCCGGGAACGAACGTTCAAACTCGGATCAACACAAATATTATCCAGCCGATTACGGTTTGAACAACATCATTTCGGTCACGGCAATCGATCAGAAAACCGAAGTTCTGCCCTCCAGCAACTTTGGAACTGAAACGGTAGATCTGGCAGCCCCGGGCTACAATATTCTTTCGACGTTGCCCGGAAACCAGTACGGGTACATGACGGGAACCTCGCAAGCCACGGCTTTTGTTACGGGGGCCGCAGTTTTGGTTATGGCGTTTCATCCGGACCTGAACGCGCACGAAGTTAAAAAATATATCTTGGCTACCGGAGATTCCAACGCCGCTTTGCTCGCCAAAACGCGCACGGCTCGTCGCTTGAATCTGTACAAAGCGCTCACCATGCTGGACAATGGCGTTACGGCCTCGGGAGTGGTTGCCGAGAACACCCGCGGTCAAGGCTCTAACTACACGCTCGAATCATCAAATGGTTTTGAAGGAGCGGCAAAAATCGCAACGTTCGGAAAAAGCCTGATGCAGGCTGTGGGTGCCGAATCAAAAGCGGGAATTCAAAAACGTCTGGGTGAGAATTAGGACCCGACGCCTTTTACCAAAAATCAGAGATCGAGATATGACCCTTGAGGAACAAATGAAGTCCCAGGGTTATAAACAGAATTGAAGCCCCAATGCCCGCTAAATTTTTTGCGTCGGGATGGGTTAAACCCAAAGTTATCAACGCGACGCTAATCAACCAAGGCGCCAATTTCCGTAAGCGAATCCAATTAATACGGTTCACCACCGCTTGCATGGCCGGATGATCTTTAACGAGCCCGGCACCCACCGCGAACCTGCGCATCAGCACACGATGAAGCATTTCCTGCGCCATCGGATCGTGGGGTTGAGCTTCTTTCAAATCTTGATATTTTTTTAGCGCATAGGGTACGGCCTGCAGATCTTCGCAGCGACTTACAAAATTTAAATGTTTTGTTAAGTTTCCGTAGTCGCTCATGAGATCTTGCCAAGCTTTTACCAGACTTGGAAGTGCACCCATTTTGGAATCCAAAGGCAAATCGTTAAGCCTTGAAAAAATCACTCCGCAATGACGACATTCCGCAGAACCCCGGGCGTTCAAAGCCACACACTTCGGGCAAGTTTTAACATCCATGGGCCGGTGGTCGACTTTGCCTTCAAGAGGCACTTGGGAGCGGCGAATCATTTTTGCCGGCACGTCAAGCGGTGTTGGTGTTGGATACTCAAATCCAAAAACACTTTGGCACACTAAACATTCAAAATGCGGCTCGCTGGATTTTACGTCCCTGGTGTCGATACGGTAGAGCTTTTCACAGGCCGGGCACCGCACCCGTAAGAACAGTGGCGCCAAGTAGTTTCGGGAATACCCGCGCGAATAGTTGTGGAGTGTTTTGACCTGCTTTTCTATTTCCATAATACTGTCTCCAATCATGAGACGACTTCCTGGGTTTGACAAGCTTTTCAAGTTCTTCAATGAATATCGATGGGCTCTGCTTTCGGGAGTACTTGTCGGAACCTCTTATGTCCCGTTTCCGCCTTGGGCGGTGGCTTTCTGCTGGGTTCCGCTTTGGTGGGCCAGCCTTCAAACAACAAATCTAAAATCTGTTTTCAAGCAGGCTTGGATTTCTCAATTTGTGTTAACGATCATCGGATTTCATTGGATTTCTTACGTCTCCCATGAATTCGGGTTTATGCCCTGGCCAATTGCGATCGCGGTGCTCCTGCTTTTTGCCTCGACAGTTCACATCTACATTGCTTTGGCGGTGGTGACCGCACGCTATTTGGGAAAAAAGTTTCAACTCACTTCTGCTGCGCAATTGATCTTAATGGCGGTGTTTCACGTCACCGGCGAGGCCTACTGGCCCTCGTTATTCTCTTGGAATCTGGGCTATACCTTGTATTGGGCTAAGCTCTCCGTTTTTCAGATCGCCGACGTGATCGGGTTTCTAGGGCTCAGTTTGCTTTTGCATTTTTTGAATGCTTTGGTGGTCTGGGTGATTTTGAAAAAAGACTTCCGAACGGTCCGCGTTTCTTTCTCGGCGGTCGTTTTCGTCTTCGCGGGATTAAGCATTTGGGGAACGATGAAGGGCCGGCACTGGACGACGACGGATGAATCCTTGTCGGTCATGTTGGTGCAGGCCAATATCGGAAATTTCGAAAAAATAATGTCCGAAAAAGGACGCGGTTATCAATCAGAAATCACCGCGAAGTACTTTGATCTTACCAAACAAACATTGAAGCAGCATCCCGAAGGGGGCAAGGTACAATTGATTGTTTGGCCGGAAACAGCTTTTCCTGATTTTCTCGGGAATCACAATGCCCACCGCGAACACACTCAAAGTTTAGTTAAATTCGTTCAAGAAATCGCTCGTCCCGTCATGACTGGAGGTTACGGAAACGAAGTCCCCGGAAAATTTCCCCGGAGTGAATTCAATGCCTTGTTTTTGTACGGGGCCGAGGGTCAGGTGCTGGGTGACAGTTACAAAAAAACAAATCTGCTCGCGTTCGGAGAGTACACGCCGTTCGGAGAAGTTTTTCCGATTCTTAAGAAATACAATCCCGGAGGTGCCGGCTGGGGTCCGGGCAGTGGTCCCGTCACGCTTGAATTAAACGATATTCGGTTTGGTCCTCAGATTTGTTACGACAGTTTGTATGACTGGTTCTCGGCGGCCTCGACCCGCAATGGGGCTCAGATTTTGGTGAATCTGACAAATGATTCCTGGTTTGGTCCCCGCTCCGAGCCGGCCCAACACATGATCATGACTTTGGCGCGCGCGGTGGAAAACCGGCGTCCCTTAATTCGTAGTACCAACACCGGTATTTCGACAATTGCCCTGGCTAACGGAGACCTGTTGGAGCAATCCCCGCTTTTCCAGCCTTGGGCCCAGATTTATTCGGTTCCATTTAGGAAAAATCCAGAGCTGACTTTTTTCACCCGGTGGCGCTATTTGTTTCCTTGGCTTCTTGCTCTGGTTGCGGGTTTAATGGTTTTTTTCGGAAGGACGAAGCGTGATTGATGTTAAAGATTTAGATTGGGACGAGATTCTTCGCCACATTCAGTCCTTAGCTACCAGCGGAACCGCGAAATTGGCCCTGCAAGGCATTTCGCCCCTTTCTGATCCGGGATCCGCAAAAACTCATTTGCAAAAAGTTTTTGATGCGACCGAGATCTTGGCGTTAGGTTCGCGTCCCTTTATGGAAAGCTTGGATCTTTTCGAACCTTGGTATTCGCGGGTGCGACGAAAAGCAGTACTCAAAACACTCGAGATCAAAGACGTCCGCTCGTTTTGTCTTGAGATTGTGGCTCTGAAAGAAGTTTTTAATAAATGCGCAAATCCTTGGAGCCGCAATTCCAATTTGCAGTTAATGAAAGCCGAAGAACCTTTGTCGGCCATTGATCAAATTATGACTCCGCGAGGAGAAATTCGCAGTGATGCCAGCGAGACTCTGTTTCGACTTTTTAACGAAAAAGAAAATCTGGGACGGCAGATCCAGAATTCTTTAGACCGTTTAGTAAATGACCAGCAGATGCAGTCTTACCTTCAAGACAAGTTCGTCACCACCCGCGAGGGTCGCTGGGTTTTGCCGGTACGATCAGGCTCCCAACACTCGGTCGGCGGCGTGATCCACGGCTCGAGCCAAACCAAGCAGACCGTCTTTATGGAGCCCGAAGTTGTAATTCCCTTGAACAATCGACTGCGCCAAGTGGAAGTCGAGATCGAAGACGAAATCGAACGCTTGTTGCATCAGTTGTCTGATTATATTGCAAGCCAAGCAGCTGGTTTGGCGCAAAGCCGCGAAGTGCTTCTTGAGGCCGATCAAATATTTGCCCAAGGCCAATGGTCGATGATGATCGACGGTGTTGGTTTTGATTTTTCAGAAGACGAAATCTTTTTGAACGATGTGAAACACCCCCTTTTGGTGGCGACCGCAAAAAATCCGGTTCCAAATTCCGTTCATTTAAAACCCGACAAAAGTATTCTGCTTCTGTCCGGGCCCAACGCGGGCGGTAAGACGATTCTTTTAAAATCCATCGGCTTAGCCAGTCAGATGGCCCGTTGCGGACTTCCAATCTGTGCCGGCGAAGGTTCCCGGCTGCCCTTTTTTAAAAAAGTTGTCGTGGGAATCGGGGATTCCCAAAATGTGGGCCAAGATTTATCAACCTTTGCGGCCCATTTAAAAATGCTCGAAGCGGCAACGAAACTTTCAGGATCCGACAGTCTTATTTTGGTTGACGAGATTTGCGGTTCAACAGATCCCGACGAAGGCTCCGCGCTGGCGCGAGCATTTATAGAAAAATTTTCGGAACGCGGATCCTTTGCGGTAATTACTTCGCATCTGGGACCCCTAAAAATTGGGTGGAAAGATTCCGATCGGGTCTTGAATGGAAGTTTGGAGTACGACAACAAATCCGGAAAGCCGACTTACCATTTTATCCAAGGCATCGCCGGAGATTCGTTGGCGCTTCAAACTGCACGGCGCGTTGGAGTTCCCAAAGATATCATCGATCGCGCGGTCGAATTCATGTCTCCGGCGCAAAGAGAGCGCATTATGGCGCTCGATCAAATCGATCAGATTAAATCCGACCTGCATTTGCTTCAAGACAGTCTAAAGAAGGAACAGAACAAAGCCCGATCGGAAAAAGAAAAGTACGAAAAGCTAAGAACTCAAATGGAGAAAGAGAAAGAAGCTCTGCTCACGAAAACTGTTCGATCGGCCGAAAAGAAAATCGAAGATCTAATTTCACACGCCAAAGTTGATCAGACCTTTACCCGTCACCGCTCTTTGCAAGAAATAAAAACTCAATTGCCTGAAATAGTTAAAAGCCGCCCTGGCGCTACGGCAACATCCACCGTCACAACGGCCGAAGAGTTCGGAAAGTTTTACCCCCCGGGAACCAAAGTTTTTGTGCCGACGTTGGGACAAGACGGGATCATACAGAGTAACCCGAACTCCCGCGGGGAAGTCTTGGTTCTTTCCAATTCTATTCGTTTGATGCTTTCTTGGAAAGATTTGAAACCACCAGCTCAAGCTCAAAATCCCACCGCAAACTTGGTGCGCCGTTCGACCTCGGTCTCTGTGGCACTGCAGGATCAGGATCGCACTTTAGATTTGCGCGGAAAAACGACCGAGGAAGCCATACGGGAATTGGACGACGAGCTGGATCAAGCGGTCGTATCCAAAGAAGACCGACTTAAAATCGTGCATGGTCACGGGACCGAGGCCCTAAAAAAAGCCGTGCGGACTTTCCTGTCGCGCAGTCTTTATGTCAAAAAATGGAAAGCGGGTTCTCCGGAACAAGGGGGCGACGGCGTCACGTGGGTCGAAATTTCCGATGATGGAGCAAGCACCGTATGATTTATTCCTACGTATTTTTAGTAAGTGTCGCGCTGGCTCTGCCCGGTTATTTTAAAGAAAATTACACCCAGTCTCGGTCGGATTTCACCCGATTTTCCCCAGAGTGGGCCAAGGGTCGGATTTCGCACGGAACCCCCTTCAAAGTTCTGAGCGAAAAAGACCCTGATTTGACGGTTGATAGTTTGCTCATTGGCTCGCCCACCGATAAAAACTTGGTGGTGATTGTGAGCGGCATCCATGGCCCCGAAACTTTCGCGGCTTCGGCAATCCAGCACTTTTTTTTAAATGAGCGGGCTCAGGCGTTCGCAAAAAAAGGCGTCGCCGTTTTGCTGGTGCACGCTATGAATCCCTACGGCTTTAAATTTGAACGGCGGGTGACCGAATCCAACGTGGATCTGAACCGTAACTTTTTTATCCCCGCAAAAGATTTTAAATCCTTTGAAGATTTGAATCCTTCGTTCCGGCAAATGCAGGAATACCTCGAGCCGCGCAAACCTGCGGTATCAATCCTGGAGTCTTTTTTACATCTTTCCAAAAAAATGGTTTCCGAACTGGTGTTCGGAAAACTTAACCGAAAAGAAGTCAACAATGCGGTGGCCGGCGGACAATATGAGTTTCCCCAAGCTGTATTTTTTGGGGGTCAAAAGCTAGAACCCCAATCGGAATGGCTTCGGGATTTATTACGCCAAGTTTTTGTCGGCAAGGAAAAAATTATCGTCTTAGACCTGCACACGGGACTGGGGGATCGCGGAGTTTTGCATTTAATAACCGGAGACTCCGAGCAAAGCCTGGCTTCCATCTTGGGACCGCAGTTTGCGACTTTTCTAAAGACAGCGGCCGACATTCGATTAACCACCGCGAACACGCCTGGGTTTTATAAAACCCACGGCGATATGCTCGAGTATGTGCATCAGTTGACGTTGCCGCCGCAAAAAATCATTGGCTTGACGTTAGAATACGGAACCGAAGGCAGCGGCATGGTGTCGCAGCTAAGATCTTTGAACCGGATGATTTTGGAAAATCAGGGTTTTCATTACGGGTATCAAAGTCCCCAGATTGAAAACGAAATTAAAAACAGTTTTAGAGATCTCTTTTACCCCCAAGACCAGGCGTGGAAAGCCCAAGTGATTGAGAAAGCCGATATCTTTTTCGCTCAATTGTTGGCGATTTTTCCGTGATGAGCTTGGCTTACTGACAGCTTTCTTAACAGTTTCTTGCGTCTCATCCTGAGACAAGTTTCCAAATACTCAACAATCTCGGAAAACATGTCGATAGAATTCTTATGGAGTCAACGCCCAAGCCTCGCCTTTTGGTGGTGGATGATGAACCACTTCTTCGCCGCATTATCGTTCAAGAATTTGAACGACGAGGCTGGGAATTGGCCGAAGCTTCAGGCGGTTACGAAGCTCATGCTTTGCTTGAAAAACAAAGTTTTGAAATGATTATTTCGGATGTTCG
>JAYUPS010000215.1:0-8535 GCA_043759945.1 Bdellovibrio sp. | reverse complement strand
CCAACTTCAACAGCGGCATCAGCGCGTAGCTCAGACGAATATTTCGATCCACCAATCCCAGGTCGGATTTGTTGATCGCCTCGGAATAGGCTTCGGCTAGCCAATAGGGTTCTTCGGTAAAGATAAAGCCGCAGGAATCACAGCGAAAGTAATCTACCCAGTATTTGTTCAGTACCTTTGCTTTTGAAAGGGGGTACACCGGACTGTTACAGATCTTGCATTGCATAGCTGTTGGTCTTACCCTACAGAGATGTATTTGCAAGAATTGATGCCTAACGGAGTCTTATTTGAGTCATAAGGTCGCTATCATCACTGGCGTGACGGGCCAAGACGGACGGTATTTAGCAGAACTTCTGCTCGCCAAAAGCTACAAGGTCCACGGTCTGATCAGCAAAGAGCATTGGGACAAGCCCTCAAGCGCATTGCATGACCTCAATCAAATGGGCTCTCAATTAGAACTGCATGCTTTGGATTTAGAAAATCACCTGTCGGTGGCAAAAATCATCCAAAAAGTCCAGCCCACGGAATGCTATCATTTGGCGTCGCCGAGCTTTGTCTCCTATTCGCTCAGTGATGAACTTAAAAACTTTCACTCCAGTTTCAATCTGACTCACACGTTGATTTCTTCGCTCTTCGAAACTAAACCCGACTGTCGCCTGTATTATGCAGGTTCTAGTGAAATGTTCGGCAGTGCGCCCTCATTCCCCCAAGATGAAAGCTTTTCTTTTCTCCCTCGATCCCTTTACGGAATTGCCAAAGTCGCCGGATACAATCTTTTGCGAATCTACCGTGAGAGAGAGAAAATGTTTATTTCAACTGGCTTGTTGTACAATCATGAATCTCCTCGGCGGGGTCGTGCCTTTTTGACCAGAAAAGTATCTCTAGGGGTTGCCGCGATTAAATTGGGGCTCCAAACAGAATTGATTTTGGGGAATCTAGAGACCCAGCGTGACTGGGGGTCCGCTCAAGAGTACGTGGAAGCCATGTGGCTTATGCTTCAGCATTCGACGCCGGATGATTTTGTAGTGGCCACCGGAAAATTACATTCGGTGCGAGAGTTCGTGGAAATCGCTTTTAGTCATGTGGGTCTTGATTACCAAAAGTACGTGAAAACGGATGTAAAATATTTTAGGCAGGGCGAGAAAGTTCCGCTCGTCGGGTCGGCGACCAAAGCGCTCAAAAAGCTGGGGTGGGAACCAAAAATGGATTTTAAGAAATTGGTTCAGTCGATGGTCGATTCCGACATTAGAGCCATTCAAAATTCAAAAGGCAGATTCTAATTTGAGTCGCGCTTCGGTTCTATTTGATCACCAAATATTTCAGTCTCAGCGTTACGGCGGAATTTCTCGCTACTACGCAGAAGTTTTACCCCGTTTGGCTGCCATGAAAGATCTTGAAGTTTCTCTCTACTTGGGTCGTTCTATCAACGAGTATGGTCTAGAAAATAAAAAGAATCATTTTAAGAATTTCAAAGGCTCCAAAAGGTCTTCGAGACTTTCGAGCAAGCTGAATCGGTTGGAGTTCCCACTGTATGCGAGCTACCTAAGTCCCGAGATCATTCATTTTACCTATTACCGAGATACCAATCCTTTTTTTAAGGGGTATCGGTTCATTACGGTTTACGACCTAATTCATGAGATATTCCCCGAGCAGTTTGTTGCCGAAGATCCGACAATCCGTTGGAAAAAACAGGGCCTTGCAAAGGCAGATTTGATTATCTCTATCTCGGAAAGTACGAAAGCTGATTTAATGAAGCATTTTCAGATACCCGAGGACAGAATTAAAGTCATTTATTTGGCAAATTCACTTTTTGCGGAGCCACGCGCGCAGTCCCCTGTGAGTGCGCCTTACTTGCTTTTTGTGGGCTTGCGAAAAGGGTATAAAAACTTTAGGAATTTACTGTCGGCCATGGCGCATTCTAACTTAGCAAAAAATATGAATCTCTTGGCCTTCGGCGGCCCATCTTTTTCCGAACAGGAGTTGGAATTTATCAAATCGTGCGGTCTGGAAGGGAAAGTGACTCAAGTTAGCGGAAATGACCTTGAATTGGCGACCGCCTACAAACATGCCGCTGCTTTTGTATTCCCTTCGCTTTACGAGGGATTCGGGATTCCCCCGCTCGAGGCTATGAATTACGGGTGTCCCGTTCTGAGTTCCAATGTCAGTTCTGTTCCCGAGATCGTCGGCGAGGGTGGGCTGCAGGTCCAAGCAGATCAAATCGAAGAATTGTCTGCTGGGATTGATAAAATTTTAGGTGACACCCAGCTGAGAGCATCGCTCATCGTTCGTGGAAAAAAACGAACTCTGGAATTTAATTGGGATCGTTGCGCTAAAGAACATCATGATCTTTATATATCGGCTAAAAAGTAGTTTCTTGATTTTTTTGAAAATCCCAAACCGGCAGCCCTTGGATACCCCTCACCCGATCGGCAAAGCTCCCAAAAAGCAGCTGGCCGCTGGCATCGCGATTGTCGCGAAATTTCCCTGGGACGTAGGCTTCACTAATTTCAAGGGTTTTAAATTTACCGGCAAGCTCAGACTGAACGAAGAATAAATTGATGCCGTTCGAATTGGAGCCCAACAGATGGTATCCCTTTTCATTAGCCAATCGGGTCAGAGCACGGATTGAAGCCCCCCAGTATGTTCCCGAATAATGTTTTTTCGCACGTTCAAACTTTGGGTCATAGGGGACCGAGATATCGCGCAGGGGACCGAAGTGACTGTTGTATTCGATAACAACCACCGCTGGCTTAACAGAGTCGATGGCCTCCCAGACCCAAAAAACAATGCCGTCGATATCCATCGATAAAATACCAACCTCGCCCTGAAAATTATTTTCTTTAAAAATCTGGTTGATGTTTTCTTTGGTCACGAATTGGCAAACCGCCGTGAGATCAAATTTCCAATACTCCTGGTGAGATTTTATTCGATCGATTTGAGCTTGAGATCCATCGATAACGAGGCCGGCCCAGTTGTCTTTGAGCATTAGAAAACGGCAGTTGGACTCTAAAAAATCTTGGACGCCAAATTCAATGAATGTCTGACGGATTTTTGGCAGCTGAAGCTGATGAAGAATAAATTGAATGATACCGTCTTCGCCCCATTGCGAGAAGGTTTGGAATTCATAACCCTGCAAAGAGGATGGGGGGTGGACCTGATTGAGCCTGGCCTGCAAAATTCCAAGCGATAATTGCAGTTTGGTGTTCTGCTCCCGCAGGCCTCGAACCGAAGACATTAACTTTACAATCGCATGGGGCCAGGTAAAAACTTGAATCAAGACATCAAATATTCTCTTCATCTTGAAACTCCCCTAATGCCGAATTTCAGAAGTTTCCAGGGAAATAATCCGTGCAATTGAAACTGAAGCATTTTGCGATCAATAATACTCATAAAGAAATTAATTAGCGCTACGGTTCCCACAAAAGTCCACGCAACGTATTCCAAATTTTCGCGCGGAACTGCATAGTAATAGTAAAAGGGTAGCACCAGGACGATCGGCAAGGTCGTCAGAGCCAAGGTCCATTCTTTGCCGTAGGCAATCCAAATGTAATTCCTTACCGCGCCAGAAAAAATGAAAGGGAGCACAAAAGAGTAAATTTTCAGAATGCGAATAGAATCTAAATATTGGTCTCCGTAAAATGTGCTAATAAAAAAGGGTACGAGATAAAAAGTCCCAGCCGCAGCAATAATTCCTAACCAGGTGGAATAGGTTATTAGTTCTTCGATTCTCTTTTTGTTGGAATCGTAGCTGTTTCCCCCGTTGCTCGCGAGAAACGGGACCGCGCTCATCGCTATCGCCAGCGGTAAGACATAAATTAATTCCACCAAACGGACGGCAAACCCGTAAATACCAATCTGAGTCTTCTCGTAAAAATAACCAACAAAAAGAACGTCCATTTTTAGGGCAAAGACCCCGGCCAAAGCGAAAATGAGCAGGGGGGCCGCTGATTTAATCAGTCTTTTCATGATCAGGATATTCCTGCCTAAGCCGATGAACTCGGCCTGTGCAAACCGATACCTAAAATACAAAGCCAGATTCATAAAGACATACTCGAAACTCCAACTCATCATAAAGTAAATCAATGGCGCGTTGGTGAGGGCTAGAAAAATTCGAATGGCCGAACCACTTAGAAACGCAGAGATACGAATTTTTGTCGATGCTCCCAGGTCGGAGTTGGCTTGGTATAGAAATTCGCCGGTATCCAAAGGCAAGCTCATCAAACAGATCACGCCGATCACAATAAGGTCAAAAAATTCAGGTGCGAAAATGGCGCCGTAAATCAATGCTGCTGCGACCGCCAGCAATGTTCCCAACCATCTCAGGGTCATAACGTTTTCCAGAACCTCGGATGTTTTCGCTCTATAACGCGAAATGTCGCGGACAGCGATTGTGTCTAATCCCAGAACACTCAGGACTTGGAATAAAGAAATAATTGAAATGACGTAATAAAAAGTCCCAAAATCCGAGGGTCCCATTTTACGAGCCATAATCGAAGTTACGAAGAGACCCACAGGGACGCGAAGAGCCTTCTCCGAGGCAAGTAAGGCGCTATTTGCTAAAAATAATTTTACCAGTGGTCGGTTTGAAAAGACTGAGAGCAAGCGTTACCTAATTTCTTTTGATCTTTGATAATTTTGCCGCCAATATCGTTTTTTTTCTAGGTAAAACAGAGAGGGTCAGCCCATGAAGCGTGCTTTTATAACAGGCATCACCGGACAAGACGGAAGCTACCTCACGGAGCTCCTGCTGGCCAAAGGCTATGAGGTCCACGGTTTGGTCCGCAGATCCAGTTCTTTTAACACTGCACGCATCGATCATCTTTACAAAGACCGGCACGAAACCGATGCCAGGCTTAAGCTCCATTTCGGAGATTTGAGTGATTCTTCAAATTTAAATCGCCTGCTCCGCACGATCAAGCCCACAGAGATCTACCATTTGGCGGCCCAAAGCCACGTGCGCGTGAGCTTTGACATGCCCGAGTACACCGGGGATGTAACGGGACTGGGCACCGTGCGCATCTTGGATGCCATTTTAGAATCTGGCATTGAAACAAAGTTCTACCAGGCCTCCAGTTCTGAAATGTACGGCCGAGTGCAAGATGTGCCCCAAAAAGAAACCACGCCGTTCTACCCGCGCAGCCCCTACGGCGTCGCGAAAGTTTACGGCTACTGGATTACAGTCAACTACCGCGAGGCTTACAACATTCATGCTTCCAACGGAATTTTGTTTAATCACGAATCGCCCCGTCGCGGTGAAACTTTCGTCACCCGCAAGATCACCAAGGCTTTGGCTAAAATCGTCGCGGGAAAACAAAAAGATCTCTACCTGGGAAATCTGGATGCCAAAAGGGATTGGGGTTACGCCAAAGATTACGTCGAAGCGATGTGGCTGATGGTGCAGACGCCGAAAGCCGATGACTTTGTGATTGCAACCAACCAGACGCAAAGCGTGCGAGATTTTTTGAACATCGCCTTTGGTTTTGTGGGTCGCGATTGGCAGGAGAATGTGAAAATCGATCCCACTTATTTCCGTCCGACGGAAGTGGATCTGTTAATCGGTGATTACTCAAAAGCCGAAAAAATTCTGGGATGGAAGCCGAAAACTCCGTTTAAGGAACTGGTTCGTTTGATGGTCGAAAGCGATCTGCGCGCCGAGGGCCTGGATCCCGACAAACTGATGAAGCATTTGTAGAGCCATGAATAAATCCGGATCTGTCTATGTCGCAGGCGCACAAGGAATGGTCGGTTCGGCCGTTGTGCAAGAATTAAAAAAGCAGGGCTTTACCAACCTTCTAACCCCCGCGCGCCAGGAACTGGATCTTATTAATCAGGCTGCGGTGATCAGTTTTTTTCAATCGCATAAAATAGATTACGTTTATATGGCGGCTGCAAAAGTCGGTGGTATTGTCGCTAACAGCACCTATCCCGCTGATTTTTTGTATGACAATCTGATGATTGGATCGAATGTTATTCGGGCAGCAGCCGAAAACAACACCCAAAAGCTTCTTTTCTTGGGCAGTTCCTGCATTTATCCCAAAATGGCGACGCAACCCCTGCGAGAGGAAGCACTGCTCACCGGATCCTTGGAAGCTACCAACGAAGCTTACGCGATCGCAAAAATTGCGGGGCTAAAATTGTGCGAACACTACAAAACCCAGTACGGCAAAAACTTTATCTCTGCTATGCCAACAAACCTTTATGGCCCCAACGACAACTATCATCCGACCAATTCCCATGTGATACCTGGGCTCTTGCGAAGATTTCATGAGGCAAAGATTAGCCAAGCTCCCTTCGTCAAAGTTTGGGGCACGGGCCAAGCCAAGCGCGAGTTTTTGTACGTCGATGATTTGGCAGAAGCTCTGGTTTTGCTTATGGAGAAATACGAAGATTCGACGCTCGTGAACGTCGGCACCGGCGTTGATTGCACGATTGCCGAACTGGCAGAAACAATTAAAAAAGTGGTGGGCTACACGGGTGAAATCCAGTTTGATTCCACCCAGCCCGATGGCACGCCCCGAAAATTAATGAATGTGGATAAGATTCATCGGCTGACAGACTGGAGAGCTAAAACCAGTTTGGAAATGGGTTTGCAAAAGGCCTACGCGTGGGCGTGTAACAATCAACGTTTCGCATCCAAATAGAGACGATCAAAATCGGCTCTTAAATTATAATTTGATAATTTGGAATCGAGATGCAGGGTGGACAGTTGTTTTGCGCCTCCGGCCACATCGTTGTACTTCAAACGGGCACTCGACCGAAATTGATCGGCCAATCTGGAAAGCAAAGAACCCTCGCGGATAAGACTAGGTTTACCCGTCTGAATACTTCGTCCGTAAATTCCTGAGGAAACATCATAAGTCGGGTGGTAACAGCACCAAATCAGATCTGCAATCGAATAGGCCGAAAGGAGATCCTCTTCCGAGACGTGGGCGTTCCATACAAAACCACCCGCGGTCTGAAACTTTTCAAAAGCCAGGGGCTCGACGGCAATATTCTTACCGATCACCGCGAAGTAATAATTCTTTTGGATGTCTGGATTTTGCCAAAGATCGAAAAAGTACAAAATTCCTTTGGATTTATCCTGTCGACCCAGGGCCAAGACGATTTTGCGGCCTTTTGAATGATCGCGAATTTTTTCAAATACAATCTCGGCGGCTTCCGAAGCGCGGACAGACGGAAATAAAATCGGTAAATCCCAGAATTGAAGGTCATACATAGTGTCGGTCAAATACTTTTTCAATTCCGGTAGAATTGAGTATGGTAAAATCCCAATCGTACGAACCCCTGGGATTACTTTCAGGGCTCGAAGCAAAGTTTTCTTTAGCAGCCTTTTCGGCGTAAATTTCTGTCGGGTTAGGTTTTCGGCGCGCAACAAAATTCCGTCCGTTTTTTGACCAGAAATCGACCGAAGAACCGCTCGGCCAAAAAAAGTCAGAAAATAATCGTCGACACTCAAAAAGACCACATGATCATAGGCTTTTGTTTCTGGCAGTTCGCCGCGACCCAGGACTCGACGAGCACTCCATAGCTTCTCGAAAATCTGGAAATAACTTTCGCGATGACCCTCAGTACTGAGGTCAAAAACCGCGTGGGATCTGGTACCGTTCGGTTCGCTGCTGACCTTGTACATAATTGAAGGGTGGCTGACTGAATTTTGTATGTCAATTAAATGAAATCAAGTAGGCTCGTTCGAATGTCGACACAAAGAATTGCAAAGTTATTTTGTCTTTTTTTTGCCGCTGGTTTTTTGGTGCGATGGGGTGCCCTGGGCTTTCCAGGCCCGGAATCCATCGGATCCTATTGGACGGGGAGTGATTCGCTGTCGTATTACGGCTTGATCACGGTCATGCGAGAGGAGTTTTGGATTCCCTTTACCGTCATCACCTCGAGCCGCCTTTCCTACCCCGAAGGGTTTCTTTTTTGGCAATGGCCGATGAGTGATGTCGGCCATTGGATAGTCATGCATTTGATTAATCTCGTGATCGATTCTCCGGTCGGAGCCTACAACCTGTATTATCTTGTGGGAGCCGGGTTGATCTGTACCAGTATGTCATTTCTTTGCTTGAGCCTGGGATTAAGTCTGCCAGTCAGTCTAACTGCGGGACTGGTCTACTCGTCCTTGCCCTACGGATTTGAGCGTATGCACCATCTCTGGCTCAGTGCTTACTTTCAAGTCCCGCTAATTTTTTATATTTTATTGAAGCTCCGTGAAAGTCTGCCAAAAAAACGAATCGTATTTGTCGGTGCCGTCGTGGGTACGACGGGTGTCTACTATGTATTCTTTGCTTTGGTTTTGGCCGGATTGTTTGCGCTGCTAAATTTTGTTTCTTTGAGAAAAAGTAAAGATTCTAGGTTACTCAAAAATACTTTTGCCAACAGTGTTTATTTTTGCGCAGCCACGGTGTTTTTTTCAATTTTGAGTTTGGCCGGAAATCTGTATCACACACTGGTATCGGGTGGGCACGGCGCGACTCAGCGGTCTTGGCGAGAATCTGTGATCTGGGGTTTGGATACCGAGAATATAATTCTGCCACC